>CAVIXY010000025.1:0-25640 GCA_963646665.1 Bacteroides sp. CAG:545 | reverse complement strand
AGTTCGAGAACATGGGCGCACAGCTGGTGCGTGAGGTCGCAACCAAGACCAACGACGCCGCAGGCGACGGCACCACCACTGCAACCGTTCTGGCACAGGCTATGGTCACCGAGGGCATGAAGAACGTTACCGCCGGTGCAAACCCGATGGACATCCGCCGCGGCATGAGCAAGGCCGTTGCCAAGGCTGTGGAGACCATCAAGGCTCACAGCCAGAAGGTGAAGGACAGCAACGATATCGCCCGTGTTGGCACCATTTCTGCCGGCGACCCCGAGATCGGCCGTCTGATCGCCGAGGCAATGGAGAAGGTTACCTCCGATGGCGTCATCACCATTGAGGAAAACAAGACCACTGCTGAGACTTACAACGAGATCGTGGAAGGTATGCAGTTCGACCGCGGCTACCTGACCCCGTATATGGTCACCGATACCGACAAGATGGTTGCTGACCTGGACAACGCCGCTGTTCTGATCACCGATAAGAAGATCAGCGTCATTCAGGACCTGGTTCCTCTGCTGGAGCAGGTGATGCAGAATGGTCTGAAGCTGCTGATCGTGGCTGAGGACATTGAGGGCGAGGCTCTGTCTACCCTGATCGTCAACCGTCTGCGCGGCACCCTGAATGTGGTTGCCGTCAAGGCTCCCGGCTTTGGCGACCGCCGCAAGGAGATGCTGCAGGATATCGCAACCCTGACCGGCGGCACTGTGATCTCTTCTGACCTGGGCTATGAGCTGAAGGACGCAACCCTGCAGATGCTGGGCCATGCCCGCCAGGTCAAGGTGACCAAGGAGAACACCACCATTGTGGGCGGCGCAGGCGACAAGGAAGCCATTGCAGCCCGCATTGCACAGATCCGCAACCAGATCGAGGCTGCTACCAGCGACTTTGACCGTGAGAAGCTGCAGGAGCGCCTGGCAAAGCTGGCCGGCGGTGTGGCCGTCATCAAGGTCGGTGCTGCTACCGAAGTGGAGATGAAGGACAAGAAGCTGCGCATCGAAGATGCTCTGAACGCAACCAAGGCAGCTGTGCAGGAAGGCGTTGTGGCCGGCGGCGGTACCGCTCCCATCAACGCAATCCCCGCTGTGCGTGAGCTGTGCGACACCCTGGAAGGCGATGAGCGCACCGGTGCCAAGATCGTGCTGAAGGCTCTGGAAGCTCCTCTGCGCCAGATCGCCAAGAACGCCGGCCTGGAAGGCAGCGTCATCATCGACAAGATCATCTCTGCAAATAAGCCCAACTACGGCTTTGATGCACAGAACGAGGTCTATGTGGACGATATGATCGCCGCAGGCATCGTGGACCCGACCAAGGTCACTCGTTCCGCCCTGGAGAACGCAGCCTCTGTTGCTGAGATGGTTCTGACCACCGAGAGTCTGGTTGCAGACCTGCCGGAACCCCCGGCCCCCGCAGCCCCCGCTGGCGGTGACATGGGCGGCATGTACTAAGCCGCAAACGCGCCCTATTCTAGCCCTATTTTATAAGTACCTTAAGGAGACGGATTCTCTTCGGAGCGTCCGTCTCCTTTTTTGCTTTAAGAGTGCTGGTGGATCATGGCTGCTGTTCCGATTTTGCCGTGACAAACATAAATAAAAGGTTTACGACCATTGTCAGAGCGGAGACGATTCTGAATTGTATATTTCTCCGCCGTTCCGCCAACCCTTACAAAAAAGGGGGGGGCGGTCAGATGTCCGGCAAACGGGTGCTGACACTGTATGCGGTGCTGCTGCTGGGGTTTGCGGCATTGCTGTGCCGGTTGTATTTTCTGGCCGGGAATCAGGTCTATGCGGCCCGGGCGCAGGCACAGAGCACGGTGCGCCTTGCACTGCCTGCCCGGCGGGGCAATTTTTATGACTGCGAAGGCCGTCTGCTCACCGGGCTGGAAGAGCGCTGGCTGGCTCTGTGCATTCCGGGGCAGGAAAACTATGCACGGCTGTATGCCTACACCACGCCGGATGGGCAGGCGCTGCTGTACCGGAACCGCAGCCGCACAGCGCCGTTTCTGTTGGAGCTGACACAGGACCTTTCTTCGCTGGGGGTGCGCTGTTACCCGAGTGCCCGGCGCTTCTGCACAGTGCCGCTCTGCCAGCACCTGATCGGCTTTCTGAACAGCGAAGGCAGCGGGGCAGCTGGATTGGAAAAGGCGTTGGATGCTGCTCTGACGGGCACTGGTGCGCAGGATACACTGGTGTGCAGCGTTACGGCACAGGGGCGTCTGCGGGGCGGAGAAGAGCCGGTTCTGCAGCACGCCGACAGCGGTGCGGCGGGAGTACAGCTGACCATCTCCCGTCCGGCGCAGCGCGCGGCAGAAGCGGTTGCGGCAGAGATGATGCAGAGCGGCTGCATCCTGGTTCTGGACGTGCAGAGCGCTGCGGTGCGTGCCAGTGTGAGCGTGCCGGGGTATGACCCGCAGGATCTGGCGGCCAGTCTGGATGCGCCCGACAGCCCATTTCTGAACCGGGTGCTGGAAAGCTATGCCGTGGGGTCCGTATTCAAACCGGTACTGGCAGCGGCGGCACTGGAAGCAGGCCTTGCGCCGGAGTTTGTCTGCACGGGCGCTGTGGTGGTAGACGGGCAGATCTTTCGCTGCGCCGGGGGCATAGCCCATGGCACGGTGGATCTGACGGCTGCACTGGCCAAAAGCTGCAACGGGTATTTTATCCGGCTGGGGCAGCTGCTGGGAGCACAGTGCGTCCGGCAGGCGGCACAGGCGTTCGGGTTCGGGCAGGCGGTGGAGCTGGCTGGGGGGCTCTCGGCCGGGGCCGGGTGCCTGCCCGATGCAGAAGAACTGGAACAGAGCGGCCAGCTGGCCAATTTCAGCTTTGGACAGGGCAGCTTTCTGGCCACGCCGGTGCAGCTGGCTGCAATGATGAACACCCTTGCGGCGGGCGGGGTGTACCGCACCCCTGTGTTTGTACAGGGCCTGGTGGACGAAAGCAGCGGTGAGCTGCTGGAAGCCTTTGCCCGCCCGGCGGCCCGGCGTGTGCTGCCGCAGAGCACGGCCCGCACCCTGTGCTCCATGCTGGAACAGGTGGTTGCCGAGGGCACCGCACAGGATGCTGCACAGGTGCCCGGCGGGGCAGGCGGCAAAACCGGCACGGCCCAGACCGGGCAGTTTACGCCGGACGGCACCGAAAAGAAAAACCTGTGGTTTGCAGGCTTCTGGCCGGCGCAGGCTCCGCGCTATACCATTGTGGTGCTGCAGGACGGGCAGACCGCCGTGCAGCACTCCGGCGCAGAGATCTTTGCCCGGCTGTGCGGCGCACTGGAAGCACTGGGATAAAAGCGTGGATTTTGCTTGCTTTTTTGTGCGTGGTATGATACTATATAGTCGTATTTTTGTGTGGTTTACCATTATTTACAATAAAAGGAGCGTTTTGATCCATGTCTGTTATTGAAATTGTTGGCGGTGCGATCCTTCTGGTCGCTTCGCTCGTCATCGTTTTCCTCACCCTCATGCAGCACACCCACGGTCAGGGCCTGTCCGGTGCCATCAACGGCAGCGTTGGCGGCGCAAACAATGCACGCCTGACCCCGGCTGATCAGATGCTGGCAAAGGTGACCCGCATTGCAGGCATTGTGTTCTTTGTGGTGGCCATTCTGGCTTGCCTGTTTGCCGGTCGTCTGGCAGGTTAACAAGGTCCGCACAGCCCCGTGAACAGGACGGGGCTGTTTTTCTGTTATTTTGACAAATACGGCAGCCGCATGGTTCGGGCTGCCGCAGGCAGGGGAGTGGGCAGGGCAGCTGCCCGGAACCGGTAGGGGCTGCAGCCCGCTGGAGGCTGCGCCATGGAAGAGCAAGGAGTAAAAAGTTATGGCAATGCGCGATAAAATTGAGCACGCGATCCAAAATCAGCCGTGCACCGTCAAAGACCTGAAAGCAAAATTCGGCGGTGACCGCGGTGCAGACCGCAAAGTGATGGAGGCAGTGGACCAGCTGGTGCACGAGGCCGTCATCTGCCAGCGCCAGGGCGTTTTCTTTACCGTGCGCTCCGGCCGTGCCGACAAGGCACTGCTGTGCAAGGTAGTCAAGCTGGGCAAGAACTTTGCCTTTGTCATGCTGGAGGACGGCACCAGCGATATTTTCATCCCCGGCCGCTTTACCCGTGGTGCCATGCCCGGGGATATGGTGCTGGTGGAAAAGTTTGCACACCCCCGGATGGAAGGCAGCGATGAGGGCGAGATCCTGGCTGTGCTGGAAGAAAAGAACGACCTGGTGGGTACGGTGCGCCGCATCGAGGGCCGGCTGAAGTTTGTGCCGGACGACTGCCCGGCCATTTCCATGCAGATGATGCGGGACTGCGAAGGCGGTGCCAAGGACGGCGACAAGGTGGCAGTGGAAATTCTGCTGCGCGGCAGCCGCCAGGAGGACCACCGTGTGGGTGTGGCCATGCGGTTTGGCAGCTCGGACGAAGCCAAGCGCTGCGCCAAGGCCCTGCTGTATGCACAGGATATCCGCAGCCGTTTCCCGGATAAGGTCCGCGAAGAAGCCAAAAAGCTGGAAAATGCTGAGGTGACCGATGCCGACTGCGAAGGCCGCATGGATCTGCGTGCACTGCCCATCTTTACCATCGACAGTGCGGAGACCAAGGACATTGACGATGCCATCAGCCTGACCAAGACCCCCGAGGGCGGCTTTGAGCTGGGTGTGCACATTGCAGATGTTTCGCACTATGTCAAGCCCGGCAGCGAGCTGGACACCGAAGCCTTCAACCGCGCCACCAGCGTTTACTATGCCGATCAGGTGGTGCCCATGCTGCCCAAGCAGCTGTCCAACGGCATCTGCAGCTTGAACGAAGGTGTGCTGCGCTTGGCCTTCTCCTGCCTGATGCGTCTGGACAAGGACGGCAACCTGACCGATTACCGCTTTGTTAAGTCGGTCATCCGCAGCCGGGTCAAGGGCGTGTATTCCGAGATCAATGCACTGCTGGCCGGCAATGCCGATGACGAGCTGAAGGGCAAGTACCACGAAGTGCTCAGCCAGCTGCCCGCCATGAAGGAGCTGTACGGCCACCGTGCCCGCCTGCGCAAGGAACGCGGCTGCATGGACATTGAGAGCGGGGAAGTCAAGCTGATCCTAGACGAGGACGGCCACTGCATTGATGTGAAGAAGCGCACCTCCGGCGAGAGCGAAGCCATGATCGAAGAGTTCATGCTGCTGGCCAACCAGTGCGCCGCTCATTTTGCCCGCGTCGAGCAGATCCCCTTCGTGTACCGTGTGCACGAGGAACCCAACGCGGAAAAGCTGGAGCGTCTGCACACCCTGCTGCAGGCCTGCGGCATCAACGATCACTTTGCCAAGGATGTGCCTACGCCCAAGGAGCTGAGTGCCATTCTGGAAGGTGTGCGCGGCGGCCCCTATGAGCAGATCATCAACACCGGTATGCTGCGCTGCATGTCCAAGGCATTGTACGAAGAAAAGCCCAAAGGCCATTACGGCCTGGTGCTGAAGGATTATGCCCACTTTACCAGCCCCATCCGCCGTTATCCGGACCTGGCCATCCACCGCATTATGACCGCCCAGCTCAAGGGAACCGACAAGGATACCATGGTCCTGCGCTACTCCGACTTTGCGGAAAAGGCCAGCAAGCAGGCCAGCGAGCGCGAAGTGATCGCCATGCAGATCGAGCGCAAGGCCGAGGACTGCTACAAGGCCGAGTATGCCCGCCGTCATCTGGGCGAGTGCTACGAGGGCCGTATTTCCGGCGTGACCCAGCGCGGCCTGTTCATTGAACTGGAAAATGGTGTGGAGGGCTTTGTGCCTGCTTCCAGCCTGACCCCCTCCGGCACCACGCTCACCGAGGGTGTGCGCCTGTCGGACCCGGTTTCCGGCAAGACCTGGAGCCTGGGCGACACCATGATGATCACCATTGTGCGTGCAGACGTCAACCTGGGCAAGATCGACTTTGAAGTGGCTCAGGCCAACGCAAAATAAATAGAATAACTTCTGAAAAGACGGAATGGCTGTGGTCATTCCGTCTTTTTTAGTTACAGCGCCGGATTGACAGCAGTTTCTCCGAGGACCGTCCGGAGGGTGGGTCCCTGTTGCCGCAAGGCAATAGGGCGGGCAATGGAATGGCCCGATTCGTGTCCGAGGAGAAAGCTGCTATCAATCCTTCATGCAGGACAGTGTCACAATTTATACGCATTTCCTACAAAACGCGGGAGTTGTATAAATTTTATACACTGCCGGAAGTTTGTTTGTTGTGGGCCGGGCAGCGGCGGGGTATACTGTTGCCATAGGAACGGCACAGCGGTGCCGGATACGAGAAGATCAAAGCAAGGAGGCTCTCTTTTATGTATTATTCCAGTGGCAACTACGAAGCTTTTGCACACCCCAAAAAGCCGGAGGGTGTCGATCATAAATCTGCTTATATCATTGGCAGCGGCCTGGCAGCCCTGACCGCAGCCTGCTACCTGGTGCGTGACGGCCAGATGAAGGGCGAGCACGTGCATGTTTTTGAAAAGGAAGCTCTGCCCGGCGGTGCCTGCGATGGCTACAAGTACAGCATTGGCTATGTGATGCGCGGTGGCCGTGAAATGGACAACCATTTTGAGGTCATGTGGGATCTGCTGCACTCCATTCCGTCTCTGGAAACCGAGGGCGCCAGCGTGCTGGACGAATACTATTGGCTGAACAAGGAGGACCCCAACTTCTCCCTGTGCCGTGCCACCGTCAACCAGGGCCAGGACGCTCACACCGATGGCAAGTTCGGCCTGTCCGATAAGGGTGCCATGGAGATCATGAAGCTGTTCTTCACCCCGGATGAGCAGCTGCAGGACAAAAAGATCACCGATTTCTTTGACGATGAGGTGCTCAATTCCAACTTCTGGCTGTACTGGCGCACCATGTTTGCCTTTGAAAACTGGCACAGCGCACTGGAAATGAAGCTGTATATCAAGCGTTATATCCACCACATCGGCGGCCTGCCGGACTTTACGGCCCTGCGTTTTACCCGCTACAACCAGTACGAGTCCATCATTCTGCCCATGGTGGAATACCTCAAGGGCTTTGGTGTGCAGTTCCACTACGACACCAAGGTGACCGATGTCAAGTTCGATATTCAGGGCGATAAAAAGATGGCAAGCTCGGTTACCGTGGAGCACGCAGGCGAGACTTCCAACATCGACCTGACCGAAAACGATCTGCTGTTCATCACCAACGGCGGCTGCGTGGAGAGCTGCACTGTGGGCGCTCAGAACAAGGCTGCCGGGTTTGACCCCGCCATCAAGCCGGGCAACGGCTGGGATCTGTGGAAGAAGATCGCCGCACAGGACCCGTCCTTCGGCCATCCGGAAAAATTCTGCTCTGAGCCGGAGCTGTCCAACTGGGAAAGCGCAACCATTACCACCCTGGACAACAAGATTCCTCAGTATATCCAGAAGATCTGCAAGCGTGACCCCTTCAGCGGCCACACCGTCACCGGCGGTATTGTCACCGTCAAGGATTCCAGCTGGCTGCTCAGCTGGACGCTGAACCGTCAGCAGCAGTTCCGTGACCAGCCCAAGGATCAGCTGTGCGTCTGGGTCTACGGCCTGTTCAGCGACAAGCCCGGCGATTACGTCAAAAAGCCCATGCGCGACTGCACCGGCAAGGAGATCTGCATGGAGTGGCTGTACCACATTGGTGTGCCCACCGATCAGATCGAAGAGCTGGCCGAGCACAGCGCCAACACCGTGCCGGTGATGATGCCGTATATTGACGCCTTCTTTATGCCGCGTGCCATGGGCGACCGCCCCGACATTGTGCCGGAAGGTGCTGTGAACTTTGCCTTCCTGGGTCAGTTTGCCGAGACCAAGCGCGACACCATCTTCACCACCGAATACTCCATGCGCACCGGCATGGAAGCCGTGTACACCCTGCTGAACATTGACCGCGGCGTGCCCGAGGTCTGGGGCAGCACCTACGATGTGCGTGACCTGCTGAACGCAACGGTCAAGCTGCGTGACGGCAAAAAGATCACCGATATGGATCTGCCGCTGATCCCGCGTCTGGCCATGAAGGAAGCCCTGAAGAAGATTGAGGGCACCGACCTTGAGAAGCTGCTCAAGGAGTACGGCGCGATTTAAAAAGCCCTTTCTCCGGCCTTTTGCAAAAAAGGTCTCCCAAACACAAGAGAACGCCCCGGTATGCTGAGACGGCTGCCGGGGCGTTCTCTTTTTTGCTTAAAAAGTAATACTTTACATAAAATGGTGCGGAAAAGTTAAATTTCTTTGTCAGAAAAAGCTGTTTTTGCTTGCTCTTGGTGCGGTTCTGTGTTATGCTTGAAGCAGTCGGGGGCAGAGGAGAGTCTGCCCTGTAAAAAGCCAGAATAAAAAGAGGAGGTCGTTTTCCTGTGAAACATCTTATCTCCCGCCGCAGCTTTTTGAAGGCTGCCGGTGTCTCTGCCGCTGCTGCCGCAATGGCAGCGGGCGCACCCGCCGCATCCGCCTGCTGGTCCGGTGAAAAATCAGAGGTCACCATTCTGTACACCAACGATGTACACACCTACATTGACAAGCAGGCACCGGAGCTGACCTATGCCGCCATTGCTGCCCTGAAGCAGAGCTATCAGGATGCAGGCAAAAAGGTGCTGCTGGTGGATGCCGGTGATCATGTGCAGGGCACCGCTTACGGCTCCATGGACCAGGGTGCTTCCATCATCCAGCTGATGAACGCTGCCGGTTACGATGCCGCCACCCCCGGCAACCATGAGTTTGACTACGGTATGGACCGCGCCAAGGAACTCATGAAGGAAGCAGATTTCCCGTATCTGTCCTGCAACTGGCTGGATCTGCGCACCAACCTGCGGGTTCTGCCCTCGGTCAAGGTGTTCGTGCGCGGTGGTGTGCGCATTGCCTTTGTGGGCATTACCACGCCGGAAACCTTTACCAAGTCTACGCCTGCCTACTTCATGAACAAGGCACAGACCAAGTACATCTACGACATTCTGGGCGGCGAGGACGGCCAGAAGCTCTACAGTGCCGTGCAGAAGGCCATTGACAAGGCAAAGTGCATGGCAGATGTGGTCATCGGCCTGGGCCATCTGGGCGTGGACCCCTCGTCCTCTCCCTGGACCAGTGAGGAAGTCATTGCCCACACCACCGGCCTGGATGCTTTCATTGACGGCCATTCTCACACCGTGGTAGAGAACCGCCAGGTGCTGGATGCTTCCGGCAAGGCAGTCACCCTGACCCAGACCGGTTCCTACTTTGCACATGTGGGCGAGATGACCATTGCCGCAGACGGTACCATTTCCACCCGCCTGCTGGATACCTACGAGGGCGCAGACACCAATGTGGCTGCCATGCAGAGTGCTTGGATCAGCTCGGTGGACGAGATGCTGGGCGAGAAGATCGCTGTGGCCGACACAGATTTCTACATCAGCGATCCGGCTACCGGCAAGCGCCGCATCCGCTCCGGCGAGACGAACCTTGGCGACTTTGTGGCAGACGGCATTTACACCTACTTCAATGAGGTGGAGCAGCTGCACTGCGACATTGCCATTATGAACGGCGGCGGCATCCGTGCGGACGAAGAGGCTGGCTGCTGGACCTTCAAGACCTGCAAGCAGGTCAGCCCCTTCGGCAATGTGGCCTGCCTAATGTCGGTTACCGGCAAGCAGATCCAGGATGCACTGGAGTTTGCAGCCCGCTTTGCAGGTGCAGACGGGCAGGAGAACGGCGGCTTCCTGCAGGTGGCCGGTGCAACCTATGAGATCCACACCGATATTCCCAACACTGTGCAGACGGACGACAAGAACGTCTGGATCGGCAGCGCCACCGGTACGCCGCGCGTGCAGAACGTGAAGATCTATAACAAGGAGATCGGAGACTATCTGCCGCTGGACGAGAACGCAACCTACGCGCTGGCCGGTATGAACTACACCCTGCGCAACCTGGGCGATGGCTTTGCCATGTTTGATGGCGCAGAGCTGATCAAGGACTATGTGTCGGAGGATTACCTTGTGATGGCTACCTACGCCATGACCTTTGGCGGTGTGGATGCCGAGGGCCTGCCGCACCTTTCCACGGCCAACAGCCCGCTGGCCGAGTACCCCGGCTATCTGCTGGACTACGAGAACCCCTACGGCGCAGGCCGCATTGCCATTCTGTAAATCTGTAAAGAATAACGGATAAAAACAAACCCGGCGCACCGTCTTTGCAGACGGTGCGCCGGGTTTTCTATATGTTGAAGAAGAAAGAAGGAAAACGCGTTACTTGCTTAGCACGGTGCCATCGGCCAGAGTAATGGTATAGCCATTGAAGTTGATGGTGCCGTCGTTGGTCAGGCTGGTCAGGGTGCAGTCCCCGGTCAGGGTCCAGGTGCAGCCGCTGCCAATGGTGACAACGGCGTTGTCGTCCACAGCCGTGCCGCCCTCGGCGTTGTCCACAATGTTGATGGTGCCGGTAAAGCTGGAACCATTCTGCAGGGTCATGTTCAGGGTGGAAATGCTGTCCACTACAATTTTACCTTCCAGGGTCTGGCTGTCTGCGGTCAGTTCCACCTGAGCGCCATTGCTGCCGGCGGTGCCCCAGCCGTGGGAGGCCGAGTTGCCGGAAATGGTCATCAGGTTGGCATCGGCGTCCTCATTGGTCAGGGCCACGCCGGACAGGGTGATCACGCTGTGGGTGTTGGTAATATAGAACAGGTCACCGTTTTTGCCGGTCAGGCTGCCGCCGGTCATGGAGAAGGAAGAAGTGCCAACCTCGGCATCTCCGGACATGGACTGGTAGATCATCACGTTGTGCACGTTCTCGTCCGAGCTGGTGCCCTTGTCATCGCTCATGTTGCCGGTCACGGTGCAGTTTTCCAGTGCGATGGAGTTCTGGCCTTCGATCACCAGCGCTTCCGAGTTGTTGGCGGTCAGGTCTGCATTTTTTACGGTAATGTTGGCTGTGGAGTACACGGCAGGGGAGTTGTAGCCATTAGAAGTGTAGGTTCCGCCGTCCACATTCACGGTGCCGCCGCCGCGGTCCGAACGGATGGCGGCTGCCGAGTTGCCGGAGGTCTCCACGGTCAGATTGGAAGCATTGGTGGTGCCGCCGCCGGTGGTCTGGATGCCGCCGGAGTTGTCTGCACTGGTTTTGATGGTGGAGTTGGAAATATTCACGGTGGTGCCGCTGCCATAGCTGAACACACCGTTGCCGTTCTGCGCGCTGGAAGTAATGGTGGAGTTTTCAATGGTCAGCGTTGCACCGTTGGTGGCCAGCAGAGCGGCATTCATGCCGTAAAAGTCGCCGTCCTCGGTGTTGGAGCTTTTGCCCTCGCTTTTGTTCACGGTCACGCCGCTCAGGGTCACAGTGGCACCATCCACCCGCAAAGCGTTTTCGTCATCGCCGGTGGACGTGTAGGTGGAACTGTACACCGTGGTGTCGGTGTCAATGGTGTTGGCGCTGGTGCCCTGGGTCACCTCGCCGCTGCCGCCAAAGCCGCCGGGCGCACCGCCCATGCCGTTTGCCGTCACAACTTCTGCTGCGGTGGCCTTGCCGCTGGCGTTCAGAGTCACGGTGAGGATATCGTCCACCGCCAGGTCGCTGGTAGAAATGCTTTCGCCGTTTTTCGTCAAGGCCGCATCTGCCAGGTCCAGGGTCATGCTTTCATCCCCGGCTGTAAAGCTGCTGCCGCCGGGCATTCCGCTGGGAGCGCTGCCGGAAGGCATTTCTGGCGGGGTCTGCCCGTTTCCGTCTGCCGGGGCACTGCCGGAAGGCTGCTCCGGGGCAGAGGCATTGCTGTCCGAGCTGCCGTCACCGTCCGGCTTTGCAGGCGGGGTCTGCGTGCTGTCGGTGCTGTCTGCAGGGGCCTGCCCATCCGGTTTGTTCGGCGGCGTCTGGGTGCTGTCACCGCTGCCGGTGGAATCGCCCGGCATCTCCGGCGGGTTGCCCTGCAGGGCTTCTGCTTCGGTCAGGGTGCCCAGCTGCAGGGTGACGGAAGTTCCATCCACCGAAAGCACCTGTCCGGTCACTTCAGAGCTTTCACCATTTTCGCTGCTGCTGGAGGAAGCTCCGCACGCTGCCAGGCTGGCCAACAGGGCCGCCGCGCAGGTAAGGGATACCAATCGCTTTGTGATCCGTTTCATATCAAATCTCCTTACATTCTGGAAGAAACTGTATTTGATCGGGAAATGTTCCGGATCATTTCCACGCTTTCAGTCTAGTCTCTGTTTGTGTAAAAGATTGGAAACGGGTGTGATAAAATTGCAAAAAAGCAAGGAGACAAGCCGCATTTTTTGCTTTTTTGTGAACAAATGTGCGGCGAAATATGGACGTGTTTCCGGCACGGAATTTCCCGCCGGAACAGGCAGGCAGATACAACAAAAAAGCCACCCGGTCAAATAACCGGATGGCTTCGAACTGGTTGGGGATGAGAGAATCGAACTCCCACAAGTAGAGTCAGAGTCTACCGCACTACCACTATGCAAATCCCCAATATTTTGTTCGTGTCTTGCGGGGTGAGCCGCTCAACGTGTGCTATTATACGCACAAATGCGGCAGTTGTCAAGCATATTTTTGAAAAAAGTTGTACTTTTTTAAAATGCTGCGTTGATACGAAGGAACTTTTGAAAGGCTGCTTTCCGGCAATGTTTTTTCTGCGCGCATTCCACAAAGCGGCATCCTTTGCACGGCGGCTGCATATACTGAAAAGCAGAATGAGCAAAGATGCCAAAAAGGAGGATGCCGTTTATGATGGAACTGACCCGCACGCCCCATGCGCAGACCCTGCTTTCGCCGCATATCCCGCGCGATACCGAGCACGAGCGCTACCACCCGGAACTGGAAGAAGAACTCAAGGAATGCCTGTTCTGCCTGCGGCGCAATGAGATGATGTTTGACCTGGAGGTAGACACCGATCTGATCGAGCAGCGCATTTACGAGCGGCAGGCGCTTTTATGCCGCTACCGGTACTTACTGGCCCGCGCCCGGGAGCTGGGCCTGCACACCGTGCTGACCCGGTATCAGCCGCTGGGTTGAGGAAGAGCAGGAAAGCCGCCTGCGCCGGATGCAAAAGCTGTACAAAAATCTTGACAGAAGCCGCCGTGCGTGTTATCATATCAAAAGATAAACGCGTGCGCGGGCAATGCTGTGCACGAGAAACTTTGAGAGCTAGAGAGGTTTTCTACTATGGAACGTATTAAGACGATTGCTACTCGTGACCTGACCAAGAGCGTTAAGACCGGCGGCTGCGGCGAGTGCCAGACTTCCTGCCAGTCCGCTTGCAAGACCTCCTGCGGCGTGGCTAACCAGCAGTGCGAGAACAGCAACAAGTAATTTCTGCAAACCCTATGCCGCCTTTGCCGGGCGGCATTTTTTTGTGTAATTTGGAATGGAGAGTAAAATGGTACATCAGTATCAATTGAACGGCTATAACATCGTGCTGGATACCTGCAGCGGCTCGGTGCATGTGGTGGATGATGTGGCGTATGATGTGATCGCCCTGTACCCCGAGCATACGGCGGATGAGATCGTGGCTGCCATGATGGAAAAGTACGGCAGCCGCCCGGACGTGACCGAAGAGGACCTGCGCCAGTGCATTGAGGACGTTACGTCCCTGAAGGAAGCAGGCAAGCTCTGGACGCCGGACACCTACGAGAACATGGCGTTCGACTTCAAGAACCGCAGCACCGTGGTCAAGGCGCTGTGCCTGCATGTGGCCCACACCTGCAATCTGAGCTGCTCTTACTGCTTTGCTTCGCAGGGCCGCTATCACGGCGACCGCGCCCTGATGAGCTTTGAAGTGGGCAAGCGTGCCATGGACTTCCTGATCGAAAACAGCGGCACCCGCCGCAACCTGGAAGTGGACTTCTTTGGCGGTGAGCCGCTGATGAACTTTGACATGGTCAAAAAGCTGGTGGCTTATTGCCGCGAGCAGGAAAAGATCCACAACAAGAACTTCCGCTTTACCATGACCACCAACGGTGTGCTGATCAACGATGACGTCATCGACTTCTGCAACAAGGAGTGCCACAACGTGGTGCTGAGTCTGGATGGCCGCAAGGAAGTCAACGACCGCTTCCGCAAGGATTACGCCGGCCATGGCAGTTATGATACCATTGTGCCCAAGTTCCAGGAGTTCGTGAAGAAGCGCGGCGACAAGAACTACTACATGCGCGGCACTTATACTCACTACAATACCGATTTTACCAACGATATCTTCCACATGGCAGACCTGGGCTTTACCGAGCTGAGCATGGAGCCGGTGGTGTCCAAGCCTGGCGATCCCAGTGCCCTGACCGAGGAGGATCTGCCCATCCTGAAGGAGCAGTACGAGATCCTGGCCAAGGAGATGATCAAGCGTGACCGCGAGGGCCGCGGCTTTACCTTCTATCACTACATGATCGACCTGACCGGCGGCCCCTGCATTTACAAGCGCATTTCGGGCTGCGGTTCCGGCACTGAGTACATGGCTGTGACCCCCTGGGGTGATCTGTACCCCTGCCACCAGTTCGTGGGCGATCCCAAGTACCTAATGGGCGACATCTGGAAGGGCGTTACCAACACCGCCGTGCGCGATGAGTTCAAGCACTGCAATGTCTATGCCCGTAAGGAGTGCAAGGACTGCTGGGCCAAGCTTTACTGCTCCGGCGGCTGTGCGGCAAACTCTTACCATGCCACCGGCAGCATTACCGGCGTGTATGAGTACGGCTGCGAGCTGTTCAAGAAGCGCATTGAGTGCGCCATCATGATCAAGGTGGCCGAAAACCAGGAACTGGCCGCACAGGGCATTGAGGTGCCCATTGAGCTGGGTTCCACCTGCAATGCCTGCGCAGACGGCGAAGCCTGCGAATGAGCATGAACACACCCATTGTGGATTTTGTGCGCCGCTATGCACAGTCCGGCACCTCCCGGCTGCATATGCCGGGCCACAAGGGGCAGAGCCTTCTGGGTTTTGAGCCGTGGGATATCACCGAAATTCAGGGCGCGGATGAGCTGTACGAGGCCGAGGGCATCATTGCGCAGAGCGAAGCCAATGCCACCCGGCTGTTCGGCACGGCGCACACCTATTACAGCACAGAAGGCTCTTCCCAGTGCATCCGTGCCATGCTGTTTCTGGCCCTGCAGGCCGCCCCGCAGACGGGCAGGCACCCGGTGCTGCTGGCAGCCCGCAATGCCCACAAGGCGCTGCTGTATGCAGCGGCTTTGCTGGATTTTGACATCTGCTGGCTGTGGCCGCAGCCGGAGGACGCCGGGGCGCTGTGCAGCTGCCCTGTTTCCGCACAGGCACTGACGGCTGCACTGCAGGCACTGGCCGGGGAGGGGATCACCCCCTTTGGCGTCTATGTGACCAGCCCGGATTACCTGGGCGGAATGCAGGACATTGCGGCACTGGCCGCTGCCTGCAAGGCGTTTGCCGTGCCGCTGCTGGTAGACAATGCCCATGGAGCTTATCTGCGCTTTCTGCCCCACGGCAGCCGTCACCCCATTGCGCTGGGAGCCGCCATGTGCTGTGACTCCGGCCACAAAACACTGCCGGTGGTCACGGGCGGGGCCTACCTGCACCTGGGGCAGAACGCGCCGGTGCAGGAGGAAGCGGCGGTGCGCAATGCGCTGGCGCTGTTCGGCTCCACCAGCCCGTCTTATCTGATTCTGCAGTCGCTGGACCGGTGCAACCAGGTTTTGTCTGAGGGGTATCCGCTGCGGCTGCTGCAGTGCTGCGGCTGGCTGACCCGCCTGCGCCGGGAACTGAACGAGATGGCAGCGGCAAAACACTGTCCGGTGCCGCTGGTGCTGTGCGGGGAACAGCGGGAGCCGCTCAAGGTCACGCTGGATGCCGCTGCACTGGGCATGACGGGCACCCGGCTGGCCGAACTGCTGCGCACCGAGCGCATGGAGTGCGAATATGCAGACCCCCGCTATGTTGTGCTGATGTTCACCCCGGACAATCCACCGCAGGATCAGGAGCGGCTGACCGTTGCCATGGCCCGCATTCTGGCCGGTCTGCCGGAAACGTTTCCGCAGCCGGAGGACCCGGCCGGGGCGTTTGCACAGCTGGCCCGGCAGACGCAGGTGCGCTGCACCATCCGGCAGGCGGTGCTTGGCCCGCAGCAGAGCCTGCCGCCGCAGCAGGCGGTGGGACGCATCTGTGCCATGCCAACGGTTTCCTGCCCGCCGGCCATTCCCATTGTGGTCAGCGGGGAAGAGATCACCCCGGCGGCAGCAGCGCTGATGGAGCATTACCGCATTGCATCCGTCTCCGTCCTGAAAACCCTGTAAAATACAACAGCCGATCGGCTCCTCCTGCAGGAAAAACCGGTCGGCTGTTTTTGTTGTATCCGGAGAAATATCAGGCTTCTTCCAGGGCGGCTTCCGGGTCCTCCAGAAGGTCCTCGATCATATCTTCTTCGTCTGCATCCGGTTCCAGCACTTCCTCCACCGGGCCGAACAGGCTGCGGATGGCATCGCGCAGGCTGAGCAGGCGGCTGTTTTCGCTCACAGAGCGGTCCAGCAGCTCCTGGATCATCTCCGGCTTGTCGGTGATCAGATCATCCACGCCCAGTTTCAGCAGGGCGGCGGCATCCTGCTCCCGGTTGATGGTCCAGGCCGAAATCGTCTTGCCGCGCCGGTGGATCTGCTGCACCATGCCGGAGGTGATAAACGTGGATTCAATGCTGAAAAAGTCGGCGGCGGGCAGGTCGTAACAGCTGCCAACGCCCAGTGCCAGAATGTACCCGGTGGAGATCTCCGGGGCCATCTCTTTTACCTTGCACAGGGTCTCGTAGCTCTGGGAGGTGATCACGCAGTCGTCTGCAAAGCCGTATTTTTCCAGAATGCGCACGGTCTCGCGCTCCAGGTCCGGCGTGGCGGCATTGGGTTTGATCTCCACATTCAGCTGAATCTTTCCCTTGCACAGGGTCAGAACTTCTTCCAGGGTGGGAATCTTTTCCCCGGCAAAGCGGGAGCCGAACCAGCGGCCCGCACTCAGACGGCGCACTTCCTCATAGGTCAGATCATAAATGTTGGCATTGCGCCCGGTGCAGCGGCGCAGACTGGTGTCGTGGGTCACCATCACCACGCCGTCTTTGGTCATCTGCACATCCAGCTCGGCACGTTCGCTGCCGCTGTCAATGGCCGCCTGAAATGCTGCCAAAGTGTTTTCCGGTGCGGCGGAGGAATACCCGCGATGGGCCGTGACAATGGGCACTGCACCGCCCAGCATGGTGCGCAGGGTATCGTCCGCCGGCAGGGCAACGTACAGCAC
The DNA here is from genome assembly GCA_963646665.1 of Bacteroides sp. CAG:545. Lineage (GTDB taxonomy): Bacteria > Bacillota > Clostridia > Oscillospirales > Ruminococcaceae > Faecalibacterium. Next base: position 8,467 of record CAVIXY010000025.1, on the reverse strand, counting down.
AGCCAGTACGGCGGTGCATACCGTGGTACCGGCCAGTGCCAGCGCAAGCAGGCGTCTGCCATACAATGCTTTCTTTACAGGGAGCGGCGCCGCAGGCGGCAGGGTGCCGGAAGCGCGGCAGTCATAAAACAGGCTGAACAGCATACACTGTGCCAGCATGGCGGCAAAATCCCAAAAAAAGGTGAGCGCGGGCTGCTCCACCAGCAGCATGGCACGGGAAAGCGCCAGCATTCCGGCGGTGCTCACCATGCCAATGCCAAGGCTTGCGGTGTACAAAACAGCCAGTACAGTCAGGACCAGCGCCCCGGCCCGCACGGCGGCCGAAACTTCCCACCGTGCCAGCAGGTACAGCACCCGGCGTGCATGGCGGCAGACAAAGGCGTGGCTTTGCCGCAGCGCCTGCCAGAAGCTTTTGCGCTCCAGCACAAACAGCGGCAGCACCAGCAGGCCATAAAGATACAGCGCCAGCACAAGAGAAACTACGGCGGCGCACAGCAGCTGGGAAGCCGGGCTTGCGCACACAATGCCCAGCAGGTATTCGGGTACGGCAAACTGTGTCAGGTGGTTCCACGCCAGAAAAAAGCCGGTAAACGGCACCAGTGTGACCCCGTAGAGCAAAACGCCCCAGTTCTGCGGAAGCAAAGCGTGCCGGATGTCCGCCAGCGCGCGCCCAGCCAGCGCAGCCGGACGGAGTGGATCATCCTGCCGTGCTGCGTCCAGAATGTGCAGCAGCAGCGAAAAGCCATACAGCACCCAGAACGCGGCCAGCAGGGCAATGAGCACGATGCAGCCCACAATGGCAGGGGAAGTATAAATGTCGGAAGCATTGCGGTTGTTCAGGTAATGCACCGGGGCAAACCGCAGCGTCAGGCCCCAGAGCTGCTGCATGGCCGGGATGAACAGCAGTGCGCTGGCAAGTTTATACAGCAGGGCGGCCAGCAGCAGGGGCAGCTCTGCCCGCAGCAGCCGGGCATGGGCGGCGCAGTGCAGGCTGCGGTAGTTCTGGCGGATATCGTGCAGGGCGGCGGAAACGTGACTCAAGATAAACAAACCTTCTTTTTCAGCTTCAGAATACAGGAACGATGCTGGATTCTCTTTATTGTATTTATAATACAGTTTAGCACAAAAATGCAGAAAATAAAATGTGAAAACCGGACAAAACGCGCGGATGGACAAAAAAGCACCGGACACCGTGCACCTTGTGCCGAAAAAAGATGCAAAACCGGGAAGCTGCAGCCTTGTTATAAAATTGACAGATGTTGAGTTGTATGGACTTTTATAGAATCTCTTGCATTTTCTTGGCAAATTCAGTATAATAAAACCAATTTTGAAAGCTCACTCAGACAACCAGGAGGTCTTATCATGGCTTCAAAGATCAATAAGGGAGAAATCCTCGACAAGTTTTTTGATGACGGGGAATACACTGCTCTGTTCGCGGATGGCGCAGTGAGTGCTGCCTGCGGTTACGCCGCCGGTCAGCAGGCTTATGCTGTTTATCAGAACGGGGATGCCGTTACCGTCAAGGATGTGGAAAAGAACATCAAGGTACTGGAAATGGCTGCACAGACCGGCTGCCCGGTGGTGACGTTCTATAACTCGGTGGGTGCAAAGTTGGCAGAGGGCCTGGATGTGCTCACCGCCAGCGCAAAGCTGAATGCGCAGATCGCCAAGGTTTCCGGCGTGATCCCGCAGGTGGCTGTTGTGCTGGGTGTCTGCGGCGGCACCAGCGCCCTGAGCGCAGCCAATGCAGATGTCTGCATCATGGCCGAGGACGCAGAGCTGTTCTTCACCGCTCCGTTCACTTCTGCAGCCAAGGGCGATAAGGTTGCCGATGCAGGCACCGCTGCTGCCGCTGCAAAGGCCGGCGTGGCTGCCATTGTGGCCGCCGATGCTGCAGAAGCTGCCGAGAAGGCTGCTCACATCGTGGGCCTGCTGCCGGCCAACAACCTGACCGGCCCGGCCATCTTTGAGTTTGAGCAGCCCACCACTGTGCTGGCTGCCGGTGCAGAGCCTGCCAAGGCTGCTGCTGCCGTGATCGACAAGGACAGCGCTGTGGAGCTGTATGCAGGCTTTGGCAAGTCTGTTTACACTGCATTTGCCACGGTGGGCGGCAACGCTGTGGGCGTTGTGGCCACCGGCAAGCAGCTGTGCCACAACTGTGTGGCCAAGGCTTCCCGCTTTGTGCGTCTGTGCGATGCCTTCAGCGTACCGGTGATCACCCTGGTGGACACCGAGGGCTTTGTACCCAGCGTGACCGATGATGTGGCCGGCGGCATCCGCGAGGCTGCCCGTCTGGCTGCCACCTATGCCGATGCTACCACCGCAAAGGTGGCTGTGCTGTCCGGCAAGGCGGTTGGCCCGGTTTACACTGCTCTGGCTGCTGCCGACCTGCGCATTGCCGTGAACGGCTGCGTGGTCAGCGCTCTGGAGCCCAGCGCAGCGGTCAGCGTGCTGTATAAGAGCGAGATTGATGCTTCCGACAACATCGTTGCTGCCACCAAGGCCAAGGCTGCTGCCTATACCGCTGAGGTGTGCAGCGCTGCCAACGCTGTGGCCTGCGGCGCTGCCGACTTGACCTGCGATGCAGCCAATGTGCGCGCAAGCGTTGTGGCTGCCCTGGAGCTGCTGAGCACCAAGCGTGCTGCCCGCCTGCCCAAGAAGCACGGCAACATGGCTCTGTAATCGTCTGTATTTACATTTATAGGATACGATTTTGATTTGGAGGATTCTTCCATGAAGTACTACAATATTACCGTCAATGGCGTTGCTTACAGCGTTTCCGTGGAGGAGACCGCTGCAGGTGCTGCTCCTGTGGCTGCTGCCGCTCCGGCTGCCCCCGCCGCCCCCAAGGTTGCTCCGGCTCCCGCTGCTGCTCCCAAGGCTGCTGCCGGTGCCGCAGGTGCTGTTTCCGTCAAGGCTCCCATGCCCGGCAACATTCTGGACGTCAAGGTCAGCGCCGGTGCATCCGTCAAGGCTGGTGACGTGCTGGTCATCCTCGAGGCTATGAAGATGGAGAACGAGATCCTGGCTCCCCAGGACGGCACCGTTGCATCCGTCAACGTCAGCAAGGGCGACACCGTGAACTCCGGTGATGTCCTGGTTTCCATGAACTAAGGAAGAGGTGACAAATCATGGCCAAAAAGCCGATCAAGGTTACCGAGGTTGTCCTGCGTGATGCACACCAGTCCCTGCTGGCTACCCGCATGACCATGGACGAAATGCGCCCGATCCTGCCCGAGATGGACAAGATCAACTACTTCTCCGTGGAGTGCTGGGGCGGTGCAACGTTTGACAGCTGCATCCGCTTCCTGGATGAGGACCCCTGGGAGCGTCTGCGCATCCTGCGCAAGGAGCTGCCCCATCAGAAGCTGCAGATGCTGTTCCGCGGACAGAACATGCTGGGCTACCGTCCCTACGCCGATGACGCTGTGGAGTACTTTGTGCAGAAGTCTGTGGCAAACGGCATTGACGTCATCCGCATTTTTGACGCACTGAACGATCCCCGCAACCTGCAGACTGCCATCAAGGCAGCCAACAAGGAAGGCGCTCATGTGCAGGGCTGCATCAGCTACACCCTCAGCCCCGTGCACAACAACGAGTATTTTGCAGCCTATGCCAAGACCCTGGAGGAGATGGGTGCAAACTCCATCTGCATCAAGGATATGGCCGGCCTGCTCACCCCGTATACCTGCTACGACCTGGTCAAGAAGCTGAAGGAGACCGTCAGCATCCCCGTTGACATCCACAGCCACTACACCGCAGGTCTGGCTTCCATGTCCATCCTCAAGGGTATTGAGGCCGGTGCCGACATTGTGGACACCGCCATGAGCCCCCTGAGCCTGGGCACCAGCCACATGCCCACCGAGAGCCTGGTTGCTGCCCTGCAGGGCACCGACTACGACACCGGCCTGGATCTGAAGCAGTTGAATGTCGTGCGCGCATACTTTGCAAAGCTGCGCGAAAAGTACATTGCCAACGGTCAGATCAGCCCCAAGAGCCTGGGCGTGGACGCCAACACCCTGTTGTACCAGGTGCCGGGCGGCATGTTCTCCAACATGCTCAAGCAGCTGAAGGATGCCGGCAAGGAAGACAAGCTGGACGAAGTGCTGGCTGAGATCCCCCGCGTCCGTGAGGATGCAGGCTATCCGCCGCTGGTTACCCCCACCAGCCAGATCGTGGGCACCCAGGCCGTGTTCAACGTCATTCTGGGCGAGCGCTACAAGATGGTTACCAAGGAGTTCAAAGGCTTGGTCCACGGCGACTACGGCAAGACTCCCGCTCCCATCAAGCCTGAGTTCACCAAGAAGATCCTGGGCGATGAGCAGCCCATCACCTGCCGCTTTGCCGATACGCTGGCTCCCGAGATGGACAAGCTGAAGGCAGAAGCTGCTAAGTGGGCAACCCAGGAAGAGGACGTGCTGACCTACGCCATGTTCCCGCAGGTGGCACCCAAGTTTTTCGACAAGCGCAATGCCAAGAAGCAGGGCGTGGATGGCGACCATGTGGATTACACCAACCAGTCTCATCCTGTCTGAGCACTGAAAACATTCTGAATTGCAGGGGCCTTCCGTTTGCACGGAAGGCCCCTTTTGCATCCCGGAATACCGGAAAAAGGCCTGTTTGGCCGTTTTTTGCGGAGAAAAATGCCGAAAATGGAAAACAAATCCATGCCCTTGCATTGACTTGCGGCGGCAGACCTTTTATAATAAGTTCATTCAGACAGAGGGCAGGGGATGCAGCGTGCATCCCGCCAGAAATACAGGACGGGAGTGACACGACCATGAGAAGCATCACCGAGCAGCGTCTGGCAGAATTCCGGCCGATCGACTACCGCACGTACCTTGGCGTTACAAAGGAAGAGTTTGATCAGATGCTGGAAGCACTGAATGCGGCCTACCTGAAGGAACACCGGCGCAAGCCCCGCTTCACCAAGATCACCATGCTGGATAAGCTGATCATCACCCTGGTGTATCGGTGCTCTTACCGCAGCATGGACAGCATGGCCAAGGAGTACGAAGTTTCCTGGGATACCATCTCGGATAATATCCACTGGGTGGAGCGCACTCTGCTGAACGCAAACCTGCTGGAAAGCAGTGTGACCTGCGTTTACAAAACCGATGAATGAGGAATTATGCCCTGATGTGATGGATGAAACAGTCATATCGGGGCATTTTGTTTCATAGGTGCGCAAAATGCCTGCCGCCGGGCGGCATTCCGGCTGCGGTGCACCTTGAATTTTTCAGCAAAGAATAGTAAAATAATGCTATATGTATCGTAACATGGGCCTGTATGCCAAAACGCGGATACATATGCCAGAAACAATGTTCGCACGTACACAGAAAAAGGAGCAGGGTATGATTTTAAGCATGACCGGTTTCGGCAGGGGAACCGCTGTGCGCAATGGCCGTGAGATCACGGTGGAACTGCGCAGCGTGAATTCCCGCTATTTTGAGTATTCTTCCCGCATTCCGCGCACCTGCAGCTACCTGGACAGCCGCCTGAAAAAGCAGCTGAACGAGCGCATTTCCCGCGGCAAGGTGGAGCTGAGCATGACCATCCAGAACGTGGACACTGCCGATACGGTGGTCACGGTCAATATGGAGCTGGCCCGCAGCTATCAGCAGGCCGTACGGGAGCTTTCGGAGCAGCTTGGCGTCAAAAACGACATTTCGACCGGGATGCTGACCCGTTTCCCAGATGTGCTGGCCACCCGCCACGCGGACGTGGACGAGGAGCAGCTGTGGGCGGATGTTTCCGCCGTCACCGCACAGGCTCTGGACCGCTTTGTGGAGATGCGCGCCGCTGAAGGCGAAAAGATGAAGGCGGACATCGACAGCCGCCTGAACTTCTTGGAAGAGTGCGTTGGCAAGGTGGAGGCCCTGAGCGCAGGCCGGGTGGAAGCTTACACCAACCGCCTGTATGAAAAGCTCAAGGTGATCCTGGAGGACCGTGACATTGACGATGCCCGCGTACTGACCGAGGCCGCTATTTTTGGTGATAAGACTGCGGTGGATGAAGAGACGGTGCGCCTGCGCAGCCACATTGCACAGTACCGCAGCATTCTGCAGCTGGACGAGCCGGTGGGCCGCAAGCTGGACTTCCTGACCCAGGAACTGAACCGTGAAACCAACACCATCGGTTCCAAGTGCCAGGATCTGGACATCACCCGCATTGTGGTGGATATGAAGGCGGAGATTGAAAAGATCCGCGAACAGATCCAGAATCTGGAGTAAAAACAGAGCGTTTCGGAGGAGTTTATGCAACTGATCAACATCGGCTTTGGCAATATGGTCAGCGCAGGCCGCGTGGTGGCGGTGGTCAGCCCGGATTCCGCCCCGGTCAAGCGCCTTGTCAAGGAGGCGCGGGAGCGCGGGATGCTGATTGATGCATCCTATGGGCGCAGCACCCGTGCCGTGCTCATTATGGACTCCGATCATGTAGTGCTCTCGGCCCTCCAGCCGGAAACGGTGGCAAACCGTGCGGCCGGGCAGGAGAGCAGACCGACAACAGAGGAGGAACAGACCCATGGAGAAGGATAACTATCTGTTTGTGGTATCCGGCGCTGCCGGCACCGGCAAGGACAGCGTGGTAAAGGCCCTGCGCACCGCACACCCTGAGATTGAAAAAACGGTCTCGGCCACTACCCGTGCACCGCGCCCCGGTGAGCAGGAGGGCGTGGACTATTACTACCGCACCAAAGAGCAGTTCCAGCAGCTGATTGAAACGGATCAGGTGGTGGAGCACAACTTCTACAACGGCAACTATTACGGCACCCTGCGCGAAGAAGTGGACAAGCGCCTGGCCGCCGGCAAGGTGGTCGTGCTGGTCATTGATGTGCACGGTGCGGCCAATATCTGCCGCATGTTCCCGGGGGCTACCACGGGGTTCCTGCTGCCGCCTTCGGAGCAGGAGTTGGAACGCCGCCTGCGGGGCCGCGGCACCGAGACCGAAGAGAGCATTCAGGAGCGGCTTTCCACAGCCAAGCAGGAGCTGGCCCAGCAGAACCAGTTCACGCTCACGCTGGTCAACAACGAAGTGGACGCCTGCGCCGAGGAGCTGTATCAGGTCATCTGCCAGCGTGCCGGCCTGAAAAACTGACACAGTAAGGAGCTGGACGAATGCCCAAAACGGTAGGGGTTGCTGTCAGCAACGCAACCTTCCACTTTGATAAACTGTATACCTATGCGGTCATGCCGGACCAGCAGGAAACGGTGCGGCTGGGCAGCATGGTGCTGGTGCCGTTCGGGCGCGGCAGCCGTGCCCGCATGGGTGTGGTGCTGGCCTGCGATGCCGAGCCGGAAAACTCCAAGCTGAAATTTTTGTTCGATGTGGCCCCGGCATCCGCCTGCCTGACCCCGGAACTGCTGCGGCTGGTGCACTTTTTGAAGGAGCGCACCTTCTGCACCTACTACGAGGCCGTCAAGGCGGTCATCCCGTACGGTGCACAGTACAAGCCCACAGTGGCGGCAGACGGCGTGACACCCATCCTGCAAAAACAGCTTACCCGCCACACCGAAAATGCGTACCGGCTGGTGGGCAGCCTGCCGCAGAAGCCGAAACCGACCGCCAAACAGCTGGCGGCTGTGGCTCTGCTGGGCGGCGGGCCGCGCACCCAGACCGAACTGGAAGAAAAGGGCATCAGCCGGGCTGTGCTGGACAATCTCTGCGCCAAAGGCGTGCTGGAATGCAGCAAGGTGAACAAATCCATTGACCTGTATTCGTCCATTCCGCTCAAGAACGAGCCAATCACCCTGACGGAAGAGCAGCAGGCTGCCTATGACGCCCTGCTGCCGGATCTGGAGGACACCGCTCCCCATGCCGCTTTGCTGTACGGCGTGACGGGCAGCGGCAAGACGCTGGTGTTTTTGAAGCTCATCGAGCGGTGCCTGCAGCTGGGGCGCAAGGCGCTGGTGCTGGTGCCGGAGATCAGCCTGACGCCACAGATGATCCTGCGGCTCAAGCGGCAGTTTGGGCGGCGGGTGGCCGTGCAGCACTCGGCCCTCAACCACACCGAGCGCCTGCTGCAGTGGCAGATGATCCAGGACGGCGGCGCGGATATCGTGGTGGGCACCCGCAGCGCCATCTTCTCTCCGCTGGAAAACATCGGCCTTGTGATCATTGACGAGGAGCAGGAGCACACCTACCGTTCCGAGTCTGCACCGCGCTATTCGGCCCACGAAGTGGCCCGGCAGCGCGCGGCGGAAAATGGGGCGCTGCTGCTGCTGGCCAGCGCAACCCCCAGCACTGAAAGCTTTTATGCCGCTCAGCATGGCCGCACCCGGCTGGTGCGCCTGACAAAGCGCTACGGCGGCAATCCGCTGCCTGCCGTGCAGATCGTGGATATGCGGGCGGAGCTGGCCGCCGGAAACCCCCGGGAGATCAGCCTTGCGCTGGAAGATGCCATCCGCCGCAATCTGGATGCCCAGAAACAGACCATTCTGCTGCTGAACCGCCGGGGCTACCAGAC
>CAVIXY010000024.1:14934-26293 GCA_963646665.1 Bacteroides sp. CAG:545 | reverse complement strand
GTATCGCATAAAAATACCCCCAATACTGGGTGTCCAGTATTGGGGGTACACATCAGAGGTCCGGACCTTTCGGGGTTCTCTTTACTTCAGTTCTACAACGGTCACGCCGCTTTCGCCCTCGCCATAGCGCCCCAGACGGAAGCTTTTGACCATGCGGTTGCCGCGCAGGTGCTTGTGAATGGCGGTGCGCAGTGCCCCGGTGCCGTTGCCGTGGATCAGATACACCACGGTCTGGCCGTTCAGAATTGCACGATCGATGAAGGAATCCACTTCCGGCAGCGCTTCGTCCACGGTCAGGCCCAGCAGATTGCACTCCATTTTGGCAGAGCGGTGCACCCGCTCCACATGGCCGTTCGGGCGGTTGGCATCGCCGGTCAGGCGGGAATAGCGCTGTTGCGCCTTGGTCTGGGGCTTCGGGTCCCGGACCAGCTTTTCCGGCTGCTTCAGGCCCTTGAGCGGCACCTTGGTTTTGATGATGCCGGCCCGCACCAGGACATCGCCGTTTTTGTCCGGCAGCGACAGCACCGTGGCCAGCTGGTTCAGCTCTGCAATGCAGACCTCCTGCCCCACCCTGACCTCTTTCAGCGGCACAAACTCCTTGATGGGGTTGTGCACCACCTCGGTGCCCATAAACAGCTTTTCCGATTCTTTTTTGGCAATTTCCCGGGCACGCTGGGCTTTCTGCTGGGTGCTCATGCGCTCGTCCTTCTGCAGCTGGCGCAGCTCGTCCGTCAGTGCATAGGCCTTGCTTTCCACTTGCTGCGCCAGCGTGCGTGCCTTGGCACGGGCCGCTTCCAGTTCGTTTTCACCCTGGCGGATCAGCTCATCACGCTTTTTCCGGGCGGCTTCCAGCTGGTGGGAAGCCTCGTTCTTCAGCTCTTCCACCTCATTCTGGCTTTCCTTGAGCTGCAGCTTCAGGTCATCCAGCTGGCCCAGAACAGCATCCAGCCGCTTGTCCTCAGCAGACAGATGCTGCTGGGCTGCTTCAATGACACGCTCCGGGATACCCAGCTTCTCGCTGATGAGGAAAGCGTTGGATTTGCCCGGCACACCCACGCTCAGCTTGTAGGTCGGGCGCAGGGTTTCCAGGTCAAATTCGCAGCTGGCGTTGACCACGCCTTTGGTCTCCAGCGCAAACACCTTCAGCTCTGCATAATGGGTGGTAGCCATCAGCAGCACACCGCGGCGGCGCAACTCTTCAATGATGGCAACGGCCAGCGCTGCACCTTCGGCAGGGTCGGTGCCGGCCCCCAGCTCATCCAGCAGCACAAGGGTGCGCGGCATGGCAAGCTCCAGAATGCCGGTGATCTTCTTCATGTGGCCGGAGAAGGTGGAAAGGCTCTGCTCAATGCTCTGTTCATCGCCAATGTCCACCAGGAATTCATCAAACACGCAGATCTCGCTGCGCTCATCGGCAGGAATCAGAAAACCGCACTGTGCCATGGCGCACAGCAGGCCCGCCGTTTTCAGGGTGACCGTTTTGCCGCCGGTGTTCGGGCCGGTAATGATCAGCGAGTCGTACTCGCGGCCCAGTGAAATATCCACCGGAACGCACTTTTTGGGGTCGATCAGCGGGTGGTGTGCCCGGATCAGCGAGAAAGAGCTGTCGGTGCGCACGGTCGGCTTGAATGCCTTGAGGTCCAGTGCCAGACGTGCCTTGGCCAGCAGCACATCAATGTCCAGCATGGCCTGATAGCTGTACTGGAACTGCGGCTCAATGGCCGCCACCTGTGCGGTAAAGGCAACCAGGATGCGCTCGATCTCCTGGGCTTCCTGGGCGCGGTACTGCAGGATGCGGGCATTGGCTTCCACCACCGCCTGCGGTTCCACAAACACGGTAGCACCGGTGGACGACACATCGTGGATGATGCCGCTTACCTCACCGCGGTACTCGCTTTTAACCGGCACAACATACCGGCCGTTGCGCATGGAGACCACGCTTTCCTGCAGGTACTTGGAGGTATCCATATTGCGCACCATGCTCTCCAGACGGTCACGGATGCTGTTTTCGGTGGCACGGATCTTCTTGCGCAGGTCGCTCAGAGTGCGGGAAACCGTGTCTGCCATAGCGTCCGGAGCCAGAATGGCGCTGGAGATCTGCTGTTCCAGCCCCGGCTGCGGAGCCAGCGCATAGAACAGATCATCGGTAGGCAGCATTTCATGCTCCGAAGAGCCGTACCAGGCGGTCAGGTTCTGGAAGTTGCGCAGTGCACCGGCCACCATCAGCAGTTCGCCCATGGAGAGCACACCGCCCTTGACAGCGCGTGCCGCCAGCTGGCTGACCCCTTCCACCCCTCCAAAGCGCGGGGAACCATTTTTGATCAGCAGAGTGTTGATGGCGTCCGTCTGTTCCAGCGCATAGCGCACCTCATCGGGGTCGCACTGCGGCTGCAGAGCCAGCAGTTTTTCCCGCGCTTCCCGGCACACGCAGCCATCTGCCGCCCGGGCAATGATCTTGTCCAGCTCTAATGTTTTTAAGTAACTTGTTTCCATATTGATCCTTTTGGTTCAGGGCAGCACTGTTTTTAAAAAGTCGTAGCTTTTCAAAGGCTTGTCCAGGTGGACCAGCGCATAGCGCTCGGTCACCGCCGCAAGCTTTTGCAGGCTGCCCAGAGAAATCTTGAATGCAAATATTTTTTTGTCTTCCACCAGGCAGATGTGCCGCAGGGCAAACAGCGCTCCCCGGTCCAGGTTGCACGTCTTGCCCTCTTTGGCGGCACAGTCGGCACACAGCAGGTGCCCCTCCTGCACATCCAGGTAAAAGGCATCGCCCTCGTAGGTGCCGCAATCCCGGCAGCAGACCAGCTGCGGCAGAAAGCCGCACTCGCTCATGGTGCGCAGCTCAAACACGGCCTTGATTACCCGCAGGTCCGCCTTGTTTTCGCTGATCATGTACAGGCAGTTGAGCAGCAGCCGCAGTTCCCGTTCTGCTTCCTGCCCGGTGGGGATCAGGGCAGCCGCCATTTCGGCCAGATACATGGCAAGGCTCATGCCCTCAATGGACGATGCAATGCCGTGAAACACATTTTTGACGGATGCTTCCCGCACAGTATACATGTTGCGCCCCGGCACCAGCGTAAACTCCGAGTAGCAAAACAGCCCGCAGGCGCTGAACAATTTGCTTTTCAGCCGCAGGCTGCTCTGTGCCGAAGCCGAGATCACCCCCAGCCCCGGGGTAAGGAGGGTAAGGATCCGGTCCGATTCTTTATATTTTGTTTCCTTCAGCACCAGCCCCGGTGTTACAAAGGTTTCCATCCTCCGCCTCTTCTGCCGGGTGTGGGTCCGGCTGCTGCACCTGTTGTTTGTAATCGAGATACCGGAGGATATTCCCCGTGCAGGCAAACGCCCGCCAACTGGCCTGTGCGTCCATGCGCAGCCTCTCTTTCCCCGCAAGCTTCGCTGCTAGTATCCACGGCAGCGGTCTTGCTCATGCAAGGAAAATCCGCCCTGCGGCGGTGCTCAGCGGGTGGTGTTGTTCTGCTTGAAGCCGAAATTGTTCAGCAAAAACTCGTTGTCGCGCCAGTCCGATTTGACCTTGACCCAGCACTGCAGATTGACCCGGCAGCCCAGGAATTCTTCACAGTCGGCACGGGCTGCGCTGGCAATCTTTTTCAGCATGGCACCGCCTTTGCCGATCACCATGCCCTTGTGGCTTTCCCGCTCACAATAAATGTTCACATCAATGTCGATCAGGTCGGTGCCGGGGCGCTCTTTGAATCGCTCCACCACCACCGCAATGCCGTGAGGGATCTCATCCCGCATGAACAGCAGCGCTTTTTCGCGGATCACCTCTGCCACCAGTTCTTTTTCCGGCATGTCGGTGTAGGCGTCATCGTCAAAATAATGGGGTCCTTCCACGGCATAGCGGCTCAATGCGTCAAACAGCTGCTCGCAGCCCTCATTGTCGCGGACGCTGACCGTGTAAACAGCATCAAATACGCCCAGCGCCTTCAGCTCTTCTTTGCGGGCATCCAGATCTGCCGGTTCCTTGACCAGGTCAGTCTTGTTGATCACGGCAATGGCCGGGCCGCCGCTGCTGCGCAGCATGTCCACCAGTGCCATTTCGGATTCATTCAGCGCACCATACGGCTCAAACAGCATCATGGAAACGTCCACATCGGCAATGGAATCACTGGCCGTTTTATCCATGCGCTTGCCCAGCTTGTTGCGGGCCTTGTGCACACCGGGGGTATCCAGCAGCACATACTGCAGCGGCCCCCGGGTGATCACGCCCGTGATGCGGGTGCGGGTGGTTTGGGGTTTGGAGGTGACAATGGCCACTTTTTCGCCAACCAGGAGGTTGGTCAGGCTGGACTTGCCAACATTGGGCCGGCCGATCACGGCAACAAACACCGAGGAAGTATCGTAATGGCCCTGAATGGGTGTAGCGTTATTCAAAATGTAACTCCTGTCTGTTTTGTGCGGCAGCCGCACAGGGTAAATGGCTCCCGGCAGATCACTCCATATAGCTCACGGTGCGGGGCAGGCCCAGCTGCAGCAGCACGGCCTCTTCCTTTTCGCGCATCCGCATGGCTTCCAGGCCGCCGTTTTCGTGGTCGTAGCCCAGCAGGTGCAGCATGGAATGCACAGTCAGAAATGCCACTTCGCGCTGCAGCGGATGGCCGTAGAGGTTGGCCTGCTCCAGGGCGCGCTCCATGCTGATGACAATGTCCCCCAGCATCTTGCAGCCGTTGTTCTCGTCCACATCATACTGGCCGTCCACACCCAGCGGAAAGCTGAGCACATCGGTGGGCATGGGCTTGTTGCGGTACTGATTGTTCAGCTCCGCAATGGCAGCATTGTCCACAAAAGTAACGCTGATCTCTGCCGGGGCATCAAAGTGCTCATACTCCAGCACGGCGTTGCAGGCGCGGCGGATGAGAATGCGCAGACCGGAAGGCACCTTAACGGCCTTCTGCGAATTGGTGATCAAAACTTTATTGGACATAATGTGTCCTCTCCTTTCTGTTGGAAACAGCAGCGGGCATCTGCCCCGTCAGTTCCCCTGTTTTTCCGGGTGTGCCGCCTTTTCGTATGCCTTGATGATCTCCTGCACAAGGCGGTGGCGCACAACATCTTTTTCGGTAAAATAGCATTGTGCAATGCCGTTTACATTTTTCAGCACGTGCAGCGCATCCACAAGGCCGCTGCGGGTGCGTTCCGGCAGGTCGATCTGGGTCACATCGCCGGTAACTACTACTTTGGAGCCAACGCCCATGCGGGTCAGGAACATTTTCATCTGCTCCGGCGTGGTGTTCTGCGCCTCGTCCAGAATGATGAAGGAGTCGTCCAGAGTGCGGCCGCGCATGTAGGCCAGCGGGGCAACCTCAATGATCTGCTTTTCCACCAGCCGTTCATAGGTTTCGGCCCCAAGCATGTCAAACAGGCCATCGTACAGCGGGCGCAGGTAGGGGTCTACTTTCTGCTGCAGGTCTCCGGGCAGGAAGCCCAGCTTCTCGCCGGCTTCCACCGCCGGGCGGGTCAGCACAATGCGGGAAACATCCTTGGCCTTGAAGGCCTTGACCGCCATGGCCACGGCCAGATAAGTCTTGCCGGTGCCGGCCGGCCCAACGCCGAAGGTAATGGCGTTGCTGCGGATCGCGTTCAGGTACTCCTTTTGGCCCAGCGTCTTGGGGCGGATGGGGCGGCCCTTTACCGTAACCGTGACAAAATCTTCGGTCAGTTCCCGCACCCGCTTTTCTGCGCCATCGTGGGCCAGGCTGATGCAGTAGCGCACCGTCTGATCTTCCAGCGGGGTGTGGTTCTCGATCAGGAGCAGCATCCCCTCCACAGCGCGGCTGGCCGCCGCCACATTGGCCGGTTCGCCGGAGAGCCGGAGCTGTGTGCCCCGGCAGACCGCTGTAACAGAAAACTCATTTTCCAGCAGACGGATGTTCCGGTCGCAGTTGCCAAAAACAGCCGCCGCGATCTCTACACTATCCAATTCAATGTTCTTTTCCGCCATGTCGGCCTCCTGCTCTGTAAAATTTGACACCTATATTGTACCACCAAAACTTCAAGAAGAAAACTATGAAAAGTGCACAAAATATTTTCATCTGTTCCATCGGTTTTTCCATACAGCAGGGCCGCGGCCCCGGCATGGGTGCCCTGCGCATCCCGGCCGGAAAACTGCCGACTTCAGGCGGTTTTTAAAAAAGTTCAGAATTTTCCCTTGACAGCTATATCGGGAAACGATATACTGTAGCCACGATATATCGCCATCCGATACAAAGACGCCCGATAGACTGGAGAGTGACACCCGCAATGGAAAACATTGCCCTGACCGAATCGACCTATTACATTCTGCTTTCGCTTTATCATCCGCAGCATGGGTACGGCATCATGCAGCAGACGGAACAGCTTTCCGGCGGGCGGGTGCGCCTTGCTGCCGGGACGCTTTACGGCGCGCTGACCTCTCTGTGTGAAAAAGGCTGGATCAAGCAGCTGCCCATGCAGAGCGGCAGCCGCAAAAAAGAGTACCAGCTCACCGAAGAAGGGCGAGCCGTTCTGAAGCGTGAACTCGACCGGCTGCGGCAGCTGGTCGCAAACGGCGAAAGCATTTTACAGGAGGAATGACCATGAACGAGCGCAAAACGATCCACCGGATCTTCTGGGTCTGGGAGTTTGAAAAAGAAGAACGCTGGCTGAACGAGATGACCCTGGAAGGCTGGGCACTGGACAAGGCTGCTTTTTGCAGCTATCGCTTTATGCGCTGTGAGCCGGGCGAGTATATCATTCGCATGGAGATGAGCAAAAGCACCGAATACCGGAATTTTGTGGAAGGCCTGGGGCAGAATATGTCGGCGGCTGCGTCAACTGGCTCTATTTCCGCCGCAAGGCAGAACTGGGAGACTTTGACCTGTTCTCGGACATCGACTCCCGCATTGGCCAGCTGGACCGCATTGGCAAGATGCTGTGGCTGCTCTGCCTGGCCAACCTGCTCATCGGAGTCTCCAATCTGATGGGCGGCCGGACGATCTCCATTTTGAACCTGCTGTGCGCCGCAGTCCTTTCTTACGGGCTGGGCCGCATCCACGGCAAGAAAGAATCGCTGGAGCACGAGCGCACCCTGCACGAATGATCTTGTCAAGCCCTTTTGTGCCACAACCGCAGAGAAAAAAAAAACACATCTTTGGACAAAAAGGCAATAGCAAACTTCTTCCCTGCGTGCTACAATAGCAAGCGTTGTGCGGCTTGCATCCGGCCAGCCGCTCCAGAATGCTGAAATCAAAGGAGAAGGAACCATGGAACAACTTTTTCTGATGCCCGGTGAAGAACGCTGCGAACGCTTCAAGGATGGCAACGGGGTTCCGAAGGTCCACTACTCCTATCGCTCGATGCACGGTGCATTTTTTGATTGTGAGAGCCGCAGCCTGGAAGAAGCCCAGCGCCTGTGTGAGGACTGGCTGGTCGGCCAGGACCGCTGCTACCGCAATTGACCCCTGAAACCAGCAAAGCCTCTGTTCCCGGCATGGCTCAGCCTGCCTGGAGCAGAGGCTTTTTTTGTTGGAATCAGCGCCACAGCTGCGCACAGACCAGTTCCAGCACACTGCCTGCAATGCAGCGCGCCTTATCGGAGATCAGGAAACAGTTGGAAAGTTCTTCCCGGCGCGGGTCCACGTCCGCCACCTTGAAGCCCGGCGTAACCGGGTAACCGCTGCGCAGCAGCCCCCGCAGGATGCCGGAGATCTGTGTTGTAACCGGCGCAACCGTTCCATCCGCTGCTTCGATCTGTGCGATTGCTTCCCCGGCTTCCACCAAATCACCGATCTTGTGCAGGTTCACAAAGGTACCGGCTGCAGCCGCATGGATCACCCGCTCTTTGCCGTAGCCCCCGATCACACCGGGAACGCCGGTGTTCGGGATGGCTGTGCCCTCCCGCAGGATGCTCCCCAGCCGATGGCCGCGCTTGGTCTCCACCACTACATCCACATCCTGCCCGGCGGTAAAGCCGGGGCCAAGGGCAATGGTCAGCGGTGCCATTGTACGGGTGGTGCCCAGATTGCGCTTGGCCAGAATGGCATCTACCACAACTTCCGGCTTTGCCCGGGCAATGCTCTCCCCTTTTGGGTCCACCAAAACTGGTACTGCATGTTCTGCCCAGACGGCAGCTGCGCCGTCCAGCGTTTCAATGCGGGCAGCCCGCAGGCCTTCCACCGTGGTCTCCCCCTCGTAAACCGCCTCGCTCAAGGCCACCTGACGGCGGATCGCCGCCGGATGTTCGGCTTCCAGCACCAGTACCCGCAGGCCCGCAGACCACAAGCGGTGGATGGTGCCGGTGGCAAGGTCACCGCCGCCGCGCACCACGATCAATGCATCCTGTTTCATAGCATCGTCTCCTCGTTTGCCAGCACCTGCAGCCATACGTCCATAGAGCCGCCGCAGGCAGCCAGAGCAGCATCCTCATTTTTGCCATCTGCAGAAAAGGCTGCCAGCTGCTGTGGTGCGGCCTGCCCGGCAAGCATCTGCCTGGCTGTCTGCACAGCGCGGTATTCCATAATGCCGCCGCCGATGCTGCCCACGGTTTTGCCGTCCGGGAACACCAGCATTTTGGCACCAACTTCCCGCGGCATGGAACCGTGCCGCCCCACAATAGCAGCCAGAACCACCGGCGTCCGGCTGGCATCTGCCTGCCCCATGGCATCCAGGATCGGCGGCGGAAAGCCCTCGGTCCGGGTGCGGGCGTTTTTGATCTGGACCACCTGCGCCAGAATGGAAAGTGCGATCTCCTCTGCGCTCTGGGAGCCGATGGCAAGGCCGATGGGTGCATACAGTGCCTCCACCCGCCCAGCGTCCAGTCCCGCTTCCAGCAGCTGGCGGCGCACCAGCCCGGAACGTCCCCGGCTGCCCATCATGCCCACATAGGCAGCCTGTTTGCGCAGGATTTTTTTCAGGCATTCCACATCGTAGGTATGGGCACGGGTGACTACGATAAAATAGGTTTCCGTGCCTCCGGTCACCGTTTCCAGCGCCTGCTCAAAGGGCTGGCACAAAACATCGTCTGCCCCGGCTGCGCGCAGAGCCTGCGCATATTCTTCCCGGTCTTCTATGGCAAGCACCGGCAGTCCCAGCAGCTTTGCCAGCTGCACCACCGACACGGCCACATGTCCGCCGCCGCACACCACAAGCTGCGGTGCCGCACCAAAACGCTCTACAAACACCCGGCTGCCTTCCAGTTCCAGAATACCGCTGGCCGTGCAGTGCTGCAAAGCGCCGCAGCTGCGCGGCAGCAGCTGTGCCGCTGCCGTATGCCAAGCAGTCTGTGCGCCGCAGAGCAGCAGCTGCTCCCCCAGAAATTTTCCGTCCAGCACGGTGGCAAGCGTGCAGCCGCCGTTCGGCTGGCAGGTGCGCAGCGCCTGATACAATGAGCCTGTGTGCATCGGTTTTCAATCTCCCTTTTGTTGTTATTGTTCCACCCGGTTTACGGCATCCCAGGTGCCATCTGCCAGCCTTGGCTGCCATTGCTCCCACTCCTCCGGCAGCATCCGCCAGGCAAGGCCGCATCCGGCTGAGATCTCCCTGGGGAGCGGAATCAGCCGCCCGGGCACGCCTGCCGAAAGGCAGTGCTTTTCCCAGGACATTGCTTCCAGCGTTGTGCGGAATGAAAGCACAACGTACCATTTTTTCACACGCATTTACAGCTCCTGTGCCAGTTCCTGCACGGCCGCTGCGGCACGCAGGACTTCTTCTTTGGTATTGAAATGCGAAAAGCTGAACCGCACCACACCCTGCTCTGCCGTGCCCAGTGCCTTGTGCATCAGGGGGGCACAGTGTGCACCGGCCCGTACGCAGATGCCGTAGTCCTCCCACAGGCGGTCTGCCACATAGGCAGAATCTTCTGCCCCGATGTTCAGCGACACAATGGGCGCACGCCGGGGCAGGGTCATATCACCGTAAACGGTAACCTTCGGATGGGCGGAAACCGCCTGATAAAACAGCTGTGCCAGTGCGGTCTCCCGCTGTGCCAGCGTTTCAACGCCTTGTTCCAGCAGCCATTGCACCCCGGCGCACAGCCCGGCCAGACCGGGAACATTCAGTGTTCCGGCTTCCAGTGCAGTGGGCATCTGCGCCGGGTGATGCTCGTCAAAACTGTGCACGCCGCTGCCGCCTACCATCAGCGGTGCGATGGAAAGCCCGGGCCGCACATACAGTCCGCCGGTTCCCTGCGGGCCAAGCAGGGCCTTATGCCCGGTAAAGCACAGCACATCCACCCCCAGCGCCTGCACGTCCAGCGGCTGTTCCCCTGCCGCCTGGGCCGCATCCACGATCAGCAACAGGCCCTGCCGCCTTGCAAAGGCAGATGCTTTTGCAAGGTCGGTGCCGTTGCCGGTGACATTGGAGGCTGCCGTTACCACCAGGGCCTTCGTGTTGGGCTGCACAAGGCTGCCCCACTGGTCCGGCTCCAGCCGGGCCTTTTCTTCGGCAGGGGCAATGGTCAGCTGCACGCCCTGCTCCCGCAAACGGTACAGCGGGCGCAGAACAGAGTTGTGCTCGCACACGGTTGTAATGACGTGATCTCCCGGCACCAGCAGCCCGTTCAGGGCAGTATTCAATGCGGCTGTAGCGTTTGTCGCAAAGGCAATGCAGGCGGGGTCCGGAGCGTGCAGCAGCTGTGCCACCGCCTCCCGCGCAGCATACACCAGCCGTGCGGCATGAAGCGTTGGTTCATGGGCACCACGCCCCGGGTTCCCTGCAGTACGCAGGGCATCCAGCATAGCCGCTTCCACCTGCGGCGGCTTGCGCAGCGTAGTAGCCGCGTTATCTAGATAGATCACGGCTTGACCACATTCCCGGCCTGGGTGAGCTTTTCTACAATGCTGTACATATTGGTCACACTGCCCACGGCCAGCTTTTCGGTCAGGCCATAGAAGTTCAGGCAGGTGCCGCAGGTCTGGAGCTCCACACCCTGGGCTTCCAGTGCCTTGAGGTCCTCCAGCATGGGCGAGCCTTCACAGGTCAGGGATGCGCCGCCGTTGTAAAACAGAATGGTCTTGGGCAGCTTGTCCTGCTGGGTAAGGGCAAACACAAAGGCCTTGAGCAGTGTTTTGCCCAGTTCCTCTGCACCAACGCCCATCTTGTCCGAACCAATGGCCACCACCGTATCGGTGCGTGCATCGGGGATGCAGGCTTCCGGCGTTTCCTCCACAGCGGGAGCATTGCCAAGGGTGAACAGCACCCGGTATTCCTGCTCGGCCCGCTTTTCGGCGCTGTACTGGAAGCCCTTCTGCTGGGCCATTTTGGTCAGGTTCTGCACAGCAATTTCATTGTCCACCAAAATTTCCACCTGACCGGCGTTCTGCAGCTCTGCAATCGCTTTTTTGGCTTTTACCACCGGCAGCGGGCATGCATCGCCCCGTGC
>CAVIXY010000024.1:0-14924 GCA_963646665.1 Bacteroides sp. CAG:545 | reverse complement strand
CATCCACTTGAATAAAATCTGCCATTATAATCCAGTCTCCTTTCACTCACCGCATACGGTGATTTCAACCTCTTGTCTGGGCAGAATTTCGCCCACGATTCTGGCAGGCAGCCCGGCCGCCTGCAGCTCCCGTTCCAATGCCGCTGCATCCTGCGGAGCCACAGCAAGCAGCAGCCCGCCGGAGGTCTGCGGGTCAAACAACACTTCCTCCATAGCAAACGACACCTGCTCGAACCGGACGAACGGCCCGGTATGGTTGCGGTTGCGCTGCCCGGCTGCGGTGTACAAAAAGTCATCCGCAGCCTTTTCGGCCCCCGGAAGCACCGGTACCGCCCGGGCATCCACCCGGCAGGAAAGCCTGCCGCCCATCATCTCGTGCAGATGCCCCAGAAAGCTGAAGCCGGTCACATCGGTGGCCGCGTGTACTTCGTACCGGCGGCTGATCTCCGCAGCCGTTTTGTTCAGAGTGGTCATGGAAGCAATGGCCGCCGCCATGTGCTCCGGGGCGGCTTCTCCCACACGGTTTGCGGTGCAGAGCAGGCCCACGCCCAGCGCTTTGGTCAGGATCAGCCGGTCTCCGGGGCAGCCGGTGTCGTTGGCATACATCCGGTGCGGGTCCACAAGGCCGGTCACCGACAGGCCGTATTTGACGCCGTTGTCGGCAATGGAATGGCCGCCCGCCAGCATTCCGCCTGCTTCTGCCACCTTTTTGGCCCCGCCGCGCAGAATCTCGCCCAGAATGTTCAGGTCCATGCTCTCCGGGAAGCAGACCAGGTTTAGCGCGGTTTTCACCTCGCCGCCCATAGCGTAGACATCGCTCAGGGCATTGGCCGCTGCGATCTGCCCGAAGGTATACGGGTCGTCCACCATCGGCGGGAAGAAATCCACCGTCTGCACCAAAGCCAGATTCTCTGCAATGCGGTACACGGCGGCATCATCCCGGCTGTCGTAGCCGATCAGAAGGTTCGGGTCCTTTTCACCGCGCGGCAGTTTTTCCAAGATACGGCTCAGCACCCCGGCTCCCAGCTTGGCCGTGCAGCCGCCGCCCGTACAAAACACAATTTTTTCGTCTTTGCTCATGCTCGTTCTTTCTCCGTGAATGCCGTCAGCCGGCTGTTCACACCATACTGTTTCTGCAAAAGGTCCGCCGTCTGCCGCCCCAGTGCCCGGCGCTGTGCCGTATCGGCCTGGTTGAGCACCACATAAAATGTGCGGCTGCCCACCTGCCTGCGGCCGCCCTCTCCGCTTGCCAGCAGCTGCGCCAGAAGCTCCGGGGTCAGCAGGGTCTCTGGCCCGGTGTGCAGCAGGGCGCAGGCGTATTCCGTGCGGAAGCAGACCTCCCGCAGCGGCCTGCCCAGGGCAGAAAGCCCGGCCACCGCCAGCACAACATCGCTTTCCGGCAGAAGGACCGGCTCATGCGCCGCAGGTGCCTTGCAGGGCAGCCGCTTTGCGCCGTCCGCTTCCAGCAGGACAAAATCAGCCTGCGGCCACCAGGCTGCCCACTGCTCCTGCGGCGGAAAGGTCAGTTTGCCGCCCGGGGCAGCTGTGCCCGCCACGGCGTACCTTCCCTGTGCCCACAACGCAGCAAGCTGTGCATCGGTCTGTGCCCAGGCCCCGTTTTGCGGGCACTGGATGTGGGTAGTTGTGGACACCAGCACCCGCCAGCCTTTTTGGGCGCAATGCCGCGCCATGGCATACAGCAGCGTGGTTTTGCCGCCGCCGCCCACCAGCGAGACCACACGGCCTTTTTCGGCCAGAAACGGGAATTCGGTTTCCAGGATCATTTCTGCTTCTCGGCCACAGCCATGGCGACCTGTTCCGGCGTGACGGGCAGCTCATAGAAGCGGGTGCCAATGGCATTGTAAATGGCATCCGAAATGGCCGGAAGCGGCGTATTGATGACCACTTCGCCGATGGACTTTGCGCCAAAGGGGCCGTTCGGCTCGTAGCTGTTTTCAAACTCCACCCGGATCTTGCCCACATCCGTGCGGGCCGGAATCTTGTACTGGAAGAGCGAATTTTCTTCCGGGTAGCCGCGCTTATCGTAGGTGATGTTTTCGGTCAGGGTCATGCCGATGCCCTGCAGCAGGCCGCCCTCAGCCTGCACACGGGTCAGGTTGGGGTTGATGGGGGTGCCGCAGTCCACGCAGGCATCAAATTCCAGCAGCTTTACCTCGCCGGTTTCGGTGTCCACTTCCACCTCAGCAGCACCCACCATATACGGCGGCGGCGACAGCGGCGAAGTATGGGTCTCGGTGGCTTCCAGTGGCACCATGTGGCCGAACTGGGAGGCGTAGGCGATCTCCGACAAGGTCTTTTTCTTTTCCGGCGCAGCGCTTTCAAACACCACCTTGCCGTCAAACTCCACTGCGTCCTCCGGGCAGCCCAGCAGTTCAGCACCCAGCTTGCAGATCTGCGCGCGCAGTTTCAGGGCGCACTTTTCGGTGGCTTTGCCGGTTACGTAGGTAGTGCTGGATGCATAGGAACCGGAATCGTAGGGCGAAGAATCGGTGTCTGCGCTGAAAACCGCAATGTTGTCCAGCGGGCAGTCCAACACCTCTGCTGCGATCTGTGCCTGGGTAGTGTCCGAGCCGGTGCCCATATCGGCAGAGCCGAGCAGCAGGGTGTAAAAACCGTCATCGTTCAATTTCAGGGTGGCACTGCCCACATCCATACCGGAAATGCCAGACCCCTGCATGGCCATGCCCATGCCAACGGCCCGCACCTTGCCATTGCCCAGGTCCCGGGACGGATACTTGTACTCCCAGTCGATCATCTCCCGCACCTTGACCAGGCACCGGTCCAGTGCACAGCTGGTGTTCACGGCCCCGTAATAGGCGGGCATCACATCGCCCTCCTGCACAGTGTTTTTCAGGCGCAGTGCAAAGGGGTCCATATTCAGTTTGTGGGCCAGCTCGTTGACGGCGGATTCCACCGCGAACAGGCCCTGGGTTGCGCCGTAGCCGCGGTATGCACCAGCGGACATGTGGTTGGTGTATACCACATCGCTGACAAAGCGGAAGGCCTCGGCTTTGCCGTACAGCGGGATGGATTTGTGACCGGACAGGCCCACCGTAGTGGGGCCATGCTCGCCGTAGGCACCCGTGTTGGACAGCGTGTACATATCAATGCCCTTTACAATGCCGTCCCGGGTGGCACCCAGCCGCACATGGATCTCCATTTCATGGCGGGGCGAAGAAGCAATCTGGCTTTCCAACCGGCTGAAGATGATCTTGGAGGGCTTCTTGGTTTTCCAGGTCACAAAGGCCGGGTACACCTCGCTGACCGCCGTCTGTTTGGCCCCAAAGCCGCCGCCGATGCGGGGTTTGGCAACGCGGATCATGGATTTGGGAATGTGCAGCGCATTGGCAATGTTGCGGCGGGCATGGAACACGATCTGGGTAGAGCTGAGCACATTCAGCCGCCCGTAAGTGTCAATGGAGCAATAGGTGCGGAAGGTCTCCATCATGGCCTGCTGGCAGGCCTTGGTGTGGTACACATGGTCGATGACGATATCGCTGGCGGCCAGAACAGCGTCAATGTCGCCGTTGCCGCATTCATCGTGGGCGCACAGATTGCGCTTGTTGTCAGCTCCCACCGGGCACAGGCTTTCCCAGTTGGCTTCCGGGTGCACAAGGATGGGATTATCCTTGGCGGTGTGGTAATCCAGCACCGGTTCCAGCACCTCATACTCCACCTTGATGAGCTTCAGGGCCTTGTCTACGCACTTTTCATCCTTGCCGGCCACAATGGCCACCACGTCCCCCACAAAGCGCACATGGCGGTCGATCACCAGCCGGTCGTAGGGGCTGGCTTCCGGGTAGGTCTGGCCTGCTTCTGTATAGCGGCGGCCGTTCTGATCCACGTCCTCCCAGGTATAAATGGCTTCAATGCCGGGCACCTTTTTGGCCACCGTCGTGTTGATGGTTTTGACCATGGCATTGGCATGGGGTGAGCGCAGCAGCTTGACGATCAGGCAGTCCTGCGGGATCACATCGTCCATGTACACCGGCTGGCCTGTGACCAGCTGCATGGCATCCTTTTTGCGGAAGGGCTTGTTGATGGTTTTCATTCTGCGGCCTCCTTCTGCTTTTTCCAGGCCAGAAAGTTCTGAATGCCGCGCAGCTGGCCCTCATAGCCGGAGCAGCGGCACAGGTTGCCGGAAAGGTATTCCTTGATCTCCTCTTCCGAGGGATACGGCTTTTCCCGGAACAGCGCCAGCGCATTCATGATAAAGCCCGGGTTGCAGAAGCCGCACTGTTCCGCGCCCTGGTCTGCAATGAACGCGCCGAACTCAGCGGCTTCTTCCTGCAGGCCTTCCAGCGTGGTTACCCGATGGCCGCTGGCTCGGACCGCCAGCACCGAGCAGGACAGCACCGGCTTGTCGTCCAGAAACACGGTGCACAGCCCGCAGTTGGAGGTCTCACAGCCGCGCTTGACGCTCTTGCAGCCCTGCGCACGCACAAAGTCGATGAGCAGCGTATCCGGTGCTGCATCGGCAGAAATTTTGGTTCCATTCAAGGTCAGGTTGATCTGCATTTAGGTTTCCTCCTGTAGGGCACGGTTTTCCAGCTCCTGTGCAGCACGCCGCACCAGCACACCGGTCAGGTGGCGGCGGTATGCAGCACTGCCGCGCATGTTGGAACCGGTGACCACCTGCTGCCGGACATCCTCGGCCAGCTGCTGGGCTGGGGCAGCCGGTATTTCAAACAGCACGGCCTTGAGCGGGCGGGCACCCACCGCAAACCGGAAGCGGCCATCCTGCAGGCGGGCAGCGGCACAGGTCAGCACCGGAATGTCGGTCTGACTGTTGCGCACCGACTGATAGAAAAATTCCGCCGCTTCCTTTTTTACGATCAGCCGCACAAGAATGTCCCGGTCGTAGGGGCGTTCGGCATACTCCCGCAGGGGTACAATGCCGCCCTTGTACAGCTCCACCGAGCAGTCCATGGCCAGGAACAGGGTCAGCACATCCGAAAAGCCAAACCGGCTGTAAATGCTGCCGCCCACCGTAGCCAGGTTGCGCAGCTGCACGCCTACGATGTGGCGCAGCGCTTCCTTCACAGCGCCGTGGGTATAAGCGTCCAGCCCGGGGTGGGTCTCCAGCTGGCGCAGGGTGACCATGGCCCCAATGGAAAAGCCCTCTTCCGTTTCCTCAATGGTGTCCAGCCCCAGGCCGGAAAGGTCGATGGCTGTACCAACGTTGATCGTTTCCATTTTGAGCCAGATCATCCCGCCGATCACACGGTTGGGCTTTTTCTGATTCAGCTGCCAGGCTTCTTCCAGACTTTCGGCCCGTTTATAGTCTCGGATTGTCATCATGTGCAGGTTCCTCTCTTTTTACTTGCTTTTCTTATTTTAGCACAGACACGGATTGCGTTTCAATTCCCGATTGCGTTATAATACAAAAAATACCAGGAAAAAGAAGGGCTTGTGTATGCAAACGCATCCGTCCATTGGCTGTGTGATCATGGCTTCCGGCCTGAGCCGCCGCTTTGGCTCCAACAAACTGCTGGCCCCGTTTGCCGGGCAGCCGATGCTCTGCCGTGCCTTTGCCGCCACAGACACTCCCCTGCTGGCGGCGCGCATTGTGGTGACGCGCTCTACCGAGGTGAAAACCCTGTGCGAAGAATACAACGTTCCCGTGCTGCTGCACAGCCTGCCCGGGCGCAATGACACCGTGCGTCTGGGGCTCACTGCTTTGCTGGAGCAGGTGCCGGGGCTGTTCGGCTGCATGTTCCTGCCCGGCGACCAGCCGCTGCTGAGCCAGGAGACCGTAGAGGCCATGGCAGGGATTTCCGGCTGGGATCATGAGACCCGGTTGGAGCGGCAAAAAGAAACAGAACGGGAGATCTTCCGTCTGGGGCACCGGTTCAAAAATGATCCAGATCCCCTTGTCGGAAGCCCCGTTCTGTTTGAGCGCGGATATTTTGCCGAGCTATGCGCCCTGCCGGAAGGCAAAGGCGGCAATGTTCTGCTTAAAAAATACCCGGAACATGTTCACACGGTTTACATTGCAGATCGGAACGAGCTGGCAGATGCCGACACGCCCGAAGCGCTGGCGCAGCTGGAAGCAATTGCCCTGCAGAAACGCTGAGCCTTATTCGGCTTTGTCGTTCTTCGGCAGCAGCACATTGAGCAGGATGGCCACAAAGGCAGCCGGGACAATGCCGGACTCGCCGCAGATCAGCTGGAAGGCATGGGGGGTGTTGGCCAGGATGCCGCTGTTGGCGCCCATGCCGTAACCCACACCCAGTGCCACCGAAACGATTGTCAACTGGCGCGGGGTCATCTTCTCTTTGGTGATCAGCTGAATGCCGCTGACCACGATGGAAGAGAACATCATAACGGCTGCACCGCCCAGAACGGCCTGCGGCATAATGGAGATCAGTGCGCCCAGCTTGGGGATCAGGCCGCACAGGATCAGGAACACGGCACCGGAAGCCAGGGCAATGCGGTTGACCACCTTGGTCATGGCCACCAGGCCCACGTTCTGGCTGAAGGAAGTGTTGGGCAGCACGCCGAACAGCGCTGCAAAGGAGGAGCCAAGGCCATCGCAGATGACGCCGCCGGACAGTTCCTTGTCGGTGGGTTCGCGGTTCATGCCGCCTTCCATCACGCCGGAGATATCGCCCACCGTCTCCACAGCGGTGACGATGAACATGATCATCACCGGCAGGATAGCACGCATATCAAACACGACCTTTACGGGCATGAGCTTGGGCATGGCAAACCAGGAAGCCTGCGCCACTTTATCCCAGTTGAGCACCCATGCCTTGGTGAACTCCACTCCATCGGCCGTGACGCCGGTGGTGGGCAGCACAAAGCCCATGACAAAGGCCGCCAGATAACCGGCCAGAATGCCGATGAGGATGGCCGAAGAACTGAGGAAGCCAGTGGTCCAGTGCTTGAAGATCAGGATGACCACCAGCACAAACAGGGCCAGCAGCAGGTTTTCCATGGAGCCGAAGTCCTTGGCGCTGTTGCCGCCGCCGAAGGAGTTGATACCCACCGAGATCAGCGACAGACCGATGGAAAGCACCACGGTACCGGTGACCACCGGGGGGAAGAACTTCCGCAGGGGCTTCAGGAAAAAGCCCAACACGCTCTCAAAAATGCCACCGATGATGGAGGCACCCATGATGGCACCGTAGGTCAGCACACCGCCGCCCATCGTGCCCACAACGCTGTTGAACACGCCGATAAAGCCGGAGCTGGTGCCCATGATAATAGGCACTGCGCCGCCCACGGGTCCGATGGGGAACAGCTGCACCAGGGTGACTACACCTGCCACGAACATGGCACTTTGCAGCAGGGTGACCTGCAGGTCTGCAAATTCACCGCCGGCAATGCCGCAGGCGCTGGTGATGATCAGCAGCGGGGTCAGGTTGCCCACAAACATGGCGCAGACATGCTGCAGGCCCAGCGGAATGGCCTGTTTCAGCGACATTTTGGCGTCAAATTGGTACGCAGCCTCTTCGAGCTTGACTTCCTTCAAATGTTCCACTCTCCTCAGTTTTGACAAATTGTTGTTGGACATGCTTTGTAAAAAGCGGGTTTATTATAGCAAAACTGAGAAATCTTGTAAATTAAGTATGACTTTTCTGTGAATCGGCAGACGGAACTCCTGCCAACAAAAAACAGGGCTTTTGGCGGCCGCATCCGCCCCGAGCGAGTGCTTTTCGCGCAAAAGTCCCTGCTTTTGAAGCACTGTTTCCTGCATTTTTGTGCGATACAGAAATTTTGGCGGCAGACAGTCCCTCCGGTGTTCCGGCCGCTGTCAAGTGGTTTCCTGCGGAGTTTCCTCCCCGATGTAAACAAACCGCGGCTGCGTTTTGCCGTCCCGGATCACCAGCTCGTTCCACATGGAAGCAGGCCGTATCCACAGCCCGTGCTCCCCATACAGCTGCCGGTAGACCACATATTCTTCCTCGGTTTCACTGTGGCGGGCCACGCCCAGCACTTCATATTCTTTGCCTTTGAAATGCCGGTAGCGCCCCGGCCGGATCGTCTCGCTCATGTTGTACTCCTTTCCAGTCCATAGTCCTGCAGGCAGCGCCGGATGCCCTGCTGCGTGGTGTCAAACCGGATGCCGAATCCGCGCAGCTTCGTGCCATCCATGGCCAGGTTGCGTGCCCAGTCTGCCGTCTCGATCTGCACGGAAACGCCCATTGCCTCGGCAAACTGCCGGGCTGTGTGCACCATATCCTCGGTGTTTCCGCTGCCAAAGTTGTACACGCCGCCGGGCAGGCTCAGTGCCGGGACAAGGTTTGTGATCACCTGCCGGACGTAAGTCACGCCCCGGTAATCGTTCCGGGAGAACTGCACCGGTGTCCCGCTCAGTGCTGCACGCCAGAGGTTCAGCGGAAGATTGCCCCGGATGGGCAGGCCGTAGCCGGGCAGATCATACATCCAGCTGGCCCGCAGCAGTACGGCATCCGGGCAGCAGTCCAGCACGCGCTGTTCCATTTCCAGTTTGTACTGCCCATACACATTGGAGGGTTGCAGTGGCAGATCCTCCGGCAGCGGTCCGGGCTGTGTGACCCCCGCATAGACCTGATCCGAGCTGAGCGCCACCAGTTTTGCGCCCGCCTCCCGGGCAGCCTGAGCCACCCAGACCGGCAGTTCCACATTGGCGCGGTAGGCTTCTTCCGGGTGCTTTGCACAGGCACCGGTGTCCGAAATGGCAGCCGTGTGCAGGATCACGTCCGGCTGGGCCTGCTGCACGCAGGCCTGCACTGCGGCCCGATCCGCCGTGCGCAGAACGCCCTGCGGAATGCGCAGCAGCTCCGCACGCCCCTGCCACTGCTGCAGAATGCGGGAACCCAAAAAACCGCTCCCGCCGGTTACCAGGATTTTTTTCATGGATGCAGTTCTCCTTTTTGCAGAAATTTCCTGTCTGAAATGCAAATGCGCCCCGAAACGGCATTGCATTTCAGAGGCGCAGAAACCACGGTTACAGGAACAGTTCGATCACAAACACCACTGCACAGCAGGCCACCGAAACCTGGAACAGGCTGGCCCCGAACCATGCAGCGGCAATGCCCACCACCAGGGCCACGGCACCGGCCACCGGGCTTTGTGTGGCATTGACAATGGCCGGAAAGGTCATGACGGCCAGTGTGACATACGGCACATAGTACAGGAACGACTGGATGAACTGGTTTTTGATGGGTTTGCGGATGAGCGTCAGCGGCAGAATGCGGATGGCATAGGACACCAGTGCCATCACGGCAATGTAAATGTAATTGTTATGCGTCATGTTCTGCCTCCTGCTCGTTCTGATGGACCGGGAACAGCACCGCTGCTGCACTGGAAATGAGCACCGTGAGCAGAATGGTGCGGGTGCCGTCCGAAAGGGCGGAGATGCCCGGCAGGTAATTGCACACAAAGCTCAGTGCAAAGCTGATGGCCACCAGCACCGCCACCACCCGGCTTTTGCGGGCCGGCGGAATGATAATGGCCAGGAACATGCCGTACAACGCCACGCTCAGCGCGCTGACTGCACGCAGCGGCAGCAGGTTGCCGGCAATGATGCCCAGCGCTGTGCCGCTGGCCCAGGCCGGGGCCGCCAGCAGAATGGCTCCGTAGGTATAGTAGGGGTTCAGGCTGCCGGGCCGGGCAATGGTAATGCCAAACAGCTCGTCCGTAACATCGTAGCCGATGATCAGCCGGTGCCAGAAGGGCGTACCCGGGGCAAAGCGCTGTGCCAGGGCACAGCTCATGAGCAAATAGCGCGCATTGGCGATCAGGGTGATGATAGCCACCTGCAGATAGGTTGCATTGGTCATGATCAGGGCAAAGGCCGCGTACTCACCGGCCGAAGCGTTGTTTAACAGGCTGGCCAGAAACCCCTGGAAAGGGGTAAATCCGGCCCTGCGGGCGGCAATGCCCAGCGAGAAGGACACGGCAAAATAGCCCAGTGCAATGGGCACACCGTCCCGAATGCCTTCGCAGAACACCTTTTTGCTGAAGGCATAAGCAGGCTTTCCCTGCTGCACAAGCTCCGGGTCCAGGAGCTTATTGCTTGTTTCCATTTGATCTGATACTCCTTTCCTTTTCCAAACACCGATGTCTATTATACTCCGCCCGCTGCCGAGAAGAAAGAGGTTTCGGCAATTTTTTCCGTTCTGCAGCACAGCAGCCCGCCGGAAAAGCCATCCTGCTTTCAGGATCTGCCTTTCCGGCGGGCTGTTCTTCTGTGCTTCTGCTCAGATGCCGGGCACCAAAAAATGCTGTGCCTGCGGCAGAACTTTAGTATCAGCATCCAGGCCGTTGGCTGCAAGCATCTGTGCCGGGGACACATGGAACCGCCGTGCAATGGCAAACAGCTCTTCCCCTGCCTGTGCATAATAAATGCGCAGCGAGATTTCCGGGTCCGCTGCCGCAAGGGCTTCGCCCAGTTCAATGCTGCCAAGCCCTGCGTACACCCTGCGGCAGAACACTGCGCCTTCCGCGCGGGCGGTAATGGTTACTTCCAGCGTGCCGCCGGTGCAGGTGCACTGCACATTTTCCGTGCTCAGCCAGCATTCCGGGTACAGCTGCTGCCCCGGTGCCGCTTCGGCCTGGATGGGAAGAACCAGTTCCAGCGTTTTTTCGTAGCTTTCCAGCTCTGCAAGGCTGTTTTCCGTCAGAGCAGTTGCCACTGCGCGGGCCGTGAGCACAAAGCCTTCGCCACGCTGCACCACCTGCACCGGCCCATAGGACACAAAACAGGCACGCAGCTGTGCCCCGGCATCCGGCAGCGGCCCGGAACCGGTTACCACAGCGGTATCGTTGAGGGTGGCAACCAGCTGCTCTGCTGCCAGTTCCTGCGGGGTGAGTGCGGTCTCCCACTGGGTGGAGAATGCATCCGCCACATACTGCAGCTGGTAGGGCCGCCAGGCCCGCAGATGCAGCAGCACGCTGGCAGTCAGGGTGTGGGCGGTTTCGCTTTCGCCTTCCGCCAGCGTAAAGCCCACCGGCTCCAGCACGCACAGGCATTTGCAGTCCTCAGTCAGATGCTCCACATCCAGCACCTGCTGGAACGGCAGCACCGCCGCCTGGCTCTGCAGGGCCGGGTCCTGCTCGGCGCGCCAGGCACACTGCACCCGGATCTCCCCCTTGACCACCGCCTTGCCGGTGAGAAGCTTCAGCTCCCGCACGGCAGCCGTTCCGGAAATGTCCAGCACCGCTGCCGGAAGGGCCGGAAAGGTGATCTCTCCCTCTGCCGTCACCAGTTTATCCAGCACCGCCACGCTGCGCACGCCCTGCAGCGTCTGCAGCTGCTGCTCAATGCTGCCGTCTGCCAGCGCTGTGATCACATCCGACTTGGCCTGTGTGTGCACCGCTGCCACCAGCCCCACAGCACCGCGCACTTCAATGCGGCGCGGGTTCACCGCGCGGCTGTTGAGGTATTCGGTCTGGCCCTCCACCACTGCCGTCCATGCCGTAAAGGCAAATTCCGGCAGTTCCAGCTGCTTTGTAAAGGGCAGCTTCTGCTCGGTCTGGCACAGGCCGGCCCCCTCTTCGCCCTGATAAAACACAATGCAGCGCAGATAGCCTTCCACGGTAAGCCGCCCGGGCTGCAGCTGTTTTTGCAGCACCACCGGCTTGGCAAAGCATTTGACCAGTTTGAACACCGAGGGCAGATAATCCGAGATGAGGATCTCGGTTTCGAGCGGGAGCTCCGCCTTTACGGCGCACTGGGCACCGGCCTGCGGCATCGCATCCCGAAAGATCTTGAGTTCCATGCAACGCGCTCCTTTCCCTGTCCGCTTCTATCACACGGTATGCGCGCGCCGGAAAAAGTATGACGCAAAAACACCCCCGCACGGCAAGGCTGCCGGACGGGGGTGCTGAATGGGATCATTCCTGCGGTTCTTTTTTGATGCCGAACAGTCTGCGCAGCAGGCCGCGCAGGTACCGTGGACTCTGAATGACAACGATCTGCATATCCACCCCGCCTTTCCATCAGATACCACAGTATAAGCAGCTGCAGCACAAAATGTTCCGGTCCGGGGCGTTTTGGTCAGTCGGGCAGGGTCTCCAGCACCACAAGAGCACCGGTACGGGTGGAAATGGTAATGCAGTCCGACCCGGCGGCGTATTCGTTGCTGACGCCCAGCGGGTAGCCTGCGGTCAGCACGGCGTCCGTCAGCTCATAAAAAGAGTCGCGCTCGCACACGCCATCGGCCCTGCCCTCCATGGGAAAGACCGAAAGATAAAAATAGTTTTCCTTCGGGTAGCGGCGGGTCTCCCCCGGCATCACAAAGGTAATGCGGGTGCGTTCGTCCTGCAGGGCAACACGCACCCCGCGCTGTTCCAGCCCCAGGCCCGTGGCCAGGTTTGCAAGGGTATGCTCCAGGCGGCGTCCGCCCAGGCCCCCCAGCATCAGCACCTCATCAAAGCCTTTTTCGGAGGCAAGCTTGGCTGCATACTCGGTGTCGGTATCGTCCTTGACGTGCGGCAGAACCACAATGTCGTCATCCTCCTGCTGCGGGCAGGGGGCGGTGTCGAAATCGCCCACCACAATGTTGGGCCTGCAGTGCAGCGGTGCACAGTTGCGGTAACCGGCATCACAGGCAATGATAAAGTCGTCTGCCCGCAGCAGCGCGGCCAGCTCCGGCGAAACCGGACAGGCCGAAAGGATCACACAACGCGGCATGGTATCCGTCCTTCCTCAAATTTTCGGACGCTGCCAGTCCTTGACGTCCTTTACTTCTTCATACATGGCACAGTAGCTGTCGTACCGGGTCTGCGAAAGCAGACCCTCGGCCAGAGCGGCCCGCACGGCGCAGCCTTTTTCGGCCCGGTGGGAGCAGCCGGTGAACTGGCACTGGCCCAGGTACGGCCCAAACTCCGGGAACGCATGTTCCAGGTTCTCCTTCGGGATGAACCCGGCACGGTTCGCTTCCAGGCTGGCAAAGCCCGGCGTATCCGCAATGCGGCCGCCAAAGGCTTCAAAAATGGTCACTTCACGGGTAGTGTGGCGGCCGCGGCCCAGTTTCTGGCTGATGGCGCTGGTTTCCCGCGCAGCATCTGGCAGCAGTGCATTCAGCAGGGTGGATTTGCCCACGCCGGAGTTGCCGCAGAAGGCGCACAGCCGTCCGCTGATCCACTGCCGGATCTCTTCCAGTCCGGCCCCGGTCTCGTAGTCGATGCGGATAAACGGCAGGGTCGATTTTTCATAAGCTTTCTGCAAAAACTCTGCTTCGGCCAGATCGCCCTTGGTGCACACGATCACCGGCTGCACCCCTTTGTCCACCGCAATGGCCGAAAGCTTATCCAGCACCAGGGTGCTGGGGGTGGGCTGAGTGGTGCTGGCCACCAGGAACAGCACATCCAGATTTGCCACCGGCGGCCGCACAAATACATTGCGGCGGGGTGCGATCTGTGCGATCACGGCAGCACCGTTTTCAGTCTCCAGGGTAACCTCATCCCCTGCCACGGGGGTGATCTTCTGCTTGCGGAAGATGCCGCGGGGCTTGCATTCCACAAGGCCCTCGGTGGTTTTTACATAGTAAAATCCGCCGATGCCTTTTACAATATAACCTTCCATGCGCGCCTCCGTCAGGACAGCAGCGAGGTCCACCAGTCCACAAGGCCGGACTGGTTGTCACTGCTGGCACCGGAAGTTTCTGCCGAGCTGCTGGAGGACGAACTGCCGCTCCACAGGCCGCTCCACCAGTCGCTGCCGCCGCCCGTGCTCTCGCTGGAAGATGCAGGCTCTTCCGGCTCCGGCTGCGGTTCCGGCCCGGCGCTGACCACAATGCTGACACGGCTGTTCAACTTGACGCTGGAACCGGCTGCGGGGTCCTGCCCGATCACGGTACCGGCGGGCTGATTGCTGTACTGCTGCGACTGGCTGCCCAGGCCCAGATGGTTCTGCACCAGCAGGGTGCGCACATCATCCACGCTCAGGCCGGTGAGCGAAGGCACCTCGGCGGTAGTTGCCACCTGCGGGCGGCTGACATAGACCACCACCGTGGAACCGGCTTCCACCTGGCTGCCGGCTGCAGGGTCGGTGCGGATGACAGCACCTGTTGCCACCGAGGTGTCCACGGCCTGGGTAACCAGCACCGAAACGCCCAGATTCTTGAGCTGCTGCTCTGCATCCGCCTGCACGTAATTGGTCACATCCGGCACGGTAACGTACTGGGTGCCCAGGCTAACGGTCAGGGTCACGGTCTGGCCCTCCCGCACGGTGCGGCCGGAAACGGGCGACTGCCTGTAGATATAGCCCGCCGCATAGTTGCTGTTGTACTCCTGCTCCCAATCCACCGAGATCTGGCCGGAAGCCACCTGATCCGTGGCCTGGGCCTGCTCCTGGGTCATACCGATATAATCTCCCAGGGTAATGTCGGCCTTGTTGTTCATCAGGTTGGAGGAATCGTTCAGGATCATCCAGCACAGCGCAAGGCAGGCCACGGCAAATGCAATGGTAATGCCAAACAGCACCGGCAGAAAGACCGAGCTGCGCTTTTTTTTGCGGGCTGTTTTTTTGCCCTTGCCGCGCGGGGCGGGCTGTTCGGGCTGGCGATGGGCGCGGTTCTGATTCATCGTTCGTTTCACCACCTTTTCGGGTGCATCTTCGGTAATATACTGATATTCAAACAGCACAGAGGGGTTCTGCACATAGGTTTCCAGGGCATTCAGCATTTCCCGTGCCGAAGCGTAGCGGTTCTGCGGAAGCTTGGCCATAGCCTTTTCGGTGATCTCCACCAGCGCTGCCGGGACATCCGGTGCGATCTCGCGCAGCGATTTCGGCTGGTCCGAGATCTGCTTGATGGCCACTTCCACCACATCGTCCGCATCAAAGGGCAGGTGGCCCGAGAGCATCTCGTACATCATGACACCCACCGAGTAGATGTCGCTGGTGCAGTCGGTTTCATCGCCCTTGGCCTGTTCCGGGCTGATGTAGTGAACACTGCCCATGGCTTTTC
>CAVIXY010000023.1:15487-26651 GCA_963646665.1 Bacteroides sp. CAG:545 | reverse complement strand
TCTAATTTCCGAAATTTTCTCAAATCACCTCTTGACTTTTATTAGCAGGTCTGTTTTTTGGTGCCGGAATGGAACGGTGCCCCGGCGGGCATACTGCTGTGCGAAGGAGTGAGAACGAGATGCAGCAGCTTTCGCAAAGCCTGTCGGCCAATCTGGCAGTGCTGGACGCAATGTTTGGGGCGTCTGCCGATTATTATGCCAAAGAAATTTCGATTTATCATTGCCGGGGCAGCATTGTGCTGTTTGACGGCATGGCCAGCCTGGACTCCCTTTGGGAGCTTTTGCTGCAGACGGCCAGCCGCGAAGCCGCACAGCAGTATGCATCCGGGCAGGAAGTGTTTGCCCGTATCCTGCACCATTCTGCCATTCCGGCAGAAGGGGAGCCGGTGCAGGATATGCCGGACCTTGTCAAGCGGCTTACGGCCGGCATGGCGGTGCTTTTGCTGGAAGGCTGCTCACAGGGCATTGCCTTTTCGGTACAGGGGCTGAAATTCCGCTCGGTGGAGGAACCGAGCGGGGAAGGCAACCTGCGCGGTTCCCGGGAGGGCTTTGCGGACCTGCTGCGGGTCAACCTGAGCCTTCTGCGGCGGCTGATCCGCACCGGGACACTGGTGCAGGAGGTGGCGCAGGCCAACACCGATGCCCGCACGGAATATGCGGTGTGCTACTGCAGGGAAAAGGCCGACCCGGCCATGGTGCAGCAGGTAAAAAAGACCTTGGCTGCGGCCAGGCCGGAGCTTCTGCTGGATTCCAGCTACTTTGTGCCCTGGCTGCTGCCCAGCCGGATGCGGCTGTTTACCCCGGTGCACTATACCGAACGCCCGGCGGTGGCTGCGGCCAAACTGTGCGAAGGCAAAATTGTGATCCTGGTCAATGGCAGCCCCTCTGCCATGGTGCTGCCGGCATTGTTCAGCGAAAATTTTGAGTGCCTGGACGACTATGCGTCCACGGCTGTGTTTTCTTCGTTTCTGCGCATTCTGAAATACTGCGCCTTTTATCTGACGGTTTTTCTGCCGGGTGTTTTTGTCTGTCTGGCGGTTTACCTGCCGGAACTGATCCCGCCCCAGCTGCTGTATAAGATCGAAGCGGCAGAAAAGGCGACCCCGTTGCCGTTGTTTGCCGAAATGCTGGTGGTTATTCTGCTGCTGGAAGTCATCCGCGAGGCAGGGCTTCGGATGCCGCAGTCGCTGGGGCATTCGGTAAGCCTGGTGGCGGCACTGATCCTGGGAGACGCCGCCATTGCCACCGGACTGATGAGCACCCCGGTGATCTTTGTGGCCAGCATTACCTCCATTGCGGTGTTCGTTACTCCGCCGCTGTATGAGCCTGCAACGCTGCTGCGGCTGGGGGTGGTTCTGGCAGCCGGGCTGGCCGGTCCGGTGGGGCTGGCTGCAGCCTTTTTTGCACTGCTGCTCAGTCTTTCGGGCACCGGGGCTTTGGGAGTGCCGTATCTGGCGCAGAACCCGTTCCCGCAGGGCATTCCGGCGGAGGACGGTGTGATCCGCCGCAACTACCGGCGGCTGTCCCAGCACCGGTTCAATATCTGGAACAGGAGGAACGGCTCTTGAAAGATACCAAGTTCTGTTCGCTGCAGGCGGTGAGCCTGAGCGTTGCCACCGCCGCTGCAGCAGAAACCATTGCGGCGGGTTCGGTGCGTGCCGGGCTGCTGCAGACATTTACAGGGGCAGCGGCGCTGTGCGTGCTGACGGCCCTGGCCGCATTGGTCTGGCAGAGCAGCCGTCTGCCGCAAACGGTAAAAATGCTTCTGCGGCTTTTGCTGACGGTGTGGCTTGCCGCAGAAGCCTGCTGCACCTTTGTACAGGCCCAGCAGGTCTGCACCCAGGCATTTTCTTCCATGGCGCTTCTGGGCCTGCTGCCGCTGCTGCTCTGGGCCGGGTTCCGCCTTGCGTCGCAGCAGTGGAACAGCCCGGCGCGGGTGCTGTGGTGGTTTGCGGTGCTGGGCTGTGCTGTCTGTCTGCTGGGGCTTGCCCACCGGATGCACTGGTACCGGCTGTTGGAGCCGGGAAACATGACGCTGCGCTGGCAGGTGCCGGTGTACGCCGAATACGCAGCACTTCCGCTGCTTTGTGCGCCCCATGACGTACGCAGGGGCACCCATCTGCCGCTGCTGGTATTTGCGGTACAGGGCAGCGCAATGCTCTGCCGGGCGCTGGTGTTTGGCAGCCGCGATTACCCGGCAGCGGAGCTGCTGCGTGCCTGGAGAATGCAGGCATTTTCCCGCATGGATGCCCTGCTGCTTCTGATCTGGCTGACCTGTGCGATCTTCCGCATCGGCTTTTTGTGCACCGCCATCCGGTTGGTGCAGCCCCTGGGCCAAAAACGAACGAAAGGACGAATCCGTGAATGAAAAAGGGATGGGGCATAGCCGCACTGGCGGTATGGTGTCTGCTGTTTCTGCGCTGTGAAACCACAGAAAAAAGCATGATCCGGGTGCTTTATCTGGAGCAGCAGGCGGCAGAATGGTCGGCGGCGCTGGTCTACCAGGCCCCGGATGCGGCGGCCGATGCAGCAGAAGCCTCCGGGGCGCTTCGGCTTGCGGTTGCGTCCGGGCAGAGCCTGGAACAGGCACTTGCGGCAGCGGAACGGCAGCTGCCCTGCCAGGCGGACTACCGCTTGTGCGATTATCTGCTTTTTCCGCAGCAGGCATCACCCGCACAGCTTTCCGCCTACGAGCAGCTGGTGCAGCGGCGGCAGTGCGGGCGCACCGCTGCAGGCATGGTCTGCACGGAGTTTGCATTTCAGGAGCTGTGCAGCGCCAGCGAGGAAAACGAAGCTTTTCCGGATGAATTGCTGGACCAATGCAAACAGTGTGCAGACCTGCAGCCCTGCCTGTACGAACAGGCAGAGCCAACCGTTCTGCCGCTGCTGCAATTGGAAGAAAACAAACCTTTTTTAGCAGATACCGGTGTGCTCCGTGCGGGCGAAACCGTGCAGCCGCTGGATGCAGCACAGACCGAAATGGTATTTCTGCTCACCGGCAAAGCCGGGCAGCGCAGTTTCTGGCTGGATGGGCAGCTGGTGCAGATCCGCCGCTGCAGCGTATCGGCTGCCCTGCAGAACAAAGAGGTTCTGCTGCGGCTGGACTGCCAGAAAGCCTACGGGATGCCGCAGCCCACGGAAGCACAGTGCCGACAGCTGCAGACGCTTTGCATGCAGACGGTGCAGGCGCTGTGGGAACAGGGGGTAGACCTGCTGCATCTGCAGCAGACCGCACAGCTGCACTACGGCGGGGAGCAGGCTGCTTTTGCCCCAACAAAAAACGCCTGCCCACAGCTGCGGGCAGACGTGCAGTTTTTGCTGTTTTGAAAAATCGTTCAGGATGCGGTGGGGAAGATGACTGTAATGGTCGTCCCAACGTCCACCTGGCTTTCCAGCTTGATGCGGGCGTTGTGGATGCGGGCAATGTGCTTGACAATGGCCAGCCCCAGACCGGTGCCGCCGGTGGCTTTGCTGCGGCTTTTGTCCACGCGGTAAAAGCGCTCGAACACGCTGGACTGTGCTTCTTTGGGAATGCCGATGCCGTTGTCGGTTACGGTCAGGGTGCAGTGCCCATCACGGGTGCAGGCCGTTACGATCTGCACCTTGCCGCCGGGGCGGTTATAACGGATGGCGTTGTCGCACAGATTCTGGCAAAGCTCATCCAGCAGGCTGCGGCTGCCCTGTACGGGGGCGCTTTCGCCCAGATAGGTCAGGGTAACGTAGGCGTGGCGTGCATTCAGCTTCTGCCGCTCCACGCATTCCCGGGCAACTTCCAGCAGATCGACCGTTTCCATTTCCGGGGCGGCGGCCGAAGCGTCGGCATTGTCCAGGTGAGAAAGCTGCAGGATATCATTGACCAGCTGGATCATGCGGGAAGCTTCCCGGTGAATCTTTTCGGCAAAGCCGGGAATATCTTCCGGTTTGGCAATGCCGGTTTCAATCAGCTCTGCATAGCCGGAAATGCTGGTCAGCGGGGTTTTCAGCTCATGGCTGACATTGGCCGTGAACTCCTGCCGCATTTTTTCATTGTTCTCCCGCAGAATGCGGTCGGAGTGAATGCTGTCGGCAAAGGGCACCAGCTCTTTGTAGGGCACATTTTCCTGGATGTGGTCCAGGTCCTCGGTCATGTTCAGCACCGGCTGCACCAGTGCGCGGGTCAGCCAGGTGGCCAGCAGGGCAGCAGCCAGCATCAGGGCCACACAGCTCAGCACAATGGCCGGCAGCGCAGCATCGTAAATGGACCATATCGTTTCCGAGTCCTGCGCCACACGCAGGATGCTGCCATCGGACAGCGAGACGGCATAATAGTAGGTTTCATAGCCCAGGGTCTGGGAGTCGCGGATGTCTTTGCCTACACCGTTTTCCATGGCCTGCAGAATTTCCGGGCGGGAAAGGTGATTTTCCATCGGCTGTTCGGTAGCGGATTCAAAAAGCACGCTGCCGTCCTGCGAGATCAGGGTGATGCGCAGGCCGCTGGGGGCAAATGCCGTGAGCTGCTGTGTATCATCGGTGCGGTTGTATCCGGCGCAGATCAGCGCCGTTTCTTTTTCCAGTGCGCTCCAGGCCTGGGCAGTAAACGCTTTGTGGAACACAAAAATGCACAGTGAGGCGGTGAATACCAGGCCCAGAAAGCCCATCAGGAACAACCGGTAGCTGATTTTTTCCTCCATGCTGTGCAGTTTCATTCCTCGTTTGCCTCCTCCTCATCGGTCAGCTTGTAGCCCACCTTGCGCACGGTACAGATGTAGCGTCCAGCATCGCCCAGTTTTTTGCGCAGGGTGCGGATGTGCATGTCCACTGTGCGGCTCTCCACCGAGATATCTGTGCCCCACACCACCTGCAGAATGGTCTCGCGGGTCACCACAAGATTCGTGTTTTCCAACAGCAGGCGCAGCAGGCAGTATTCCTTGTAAGTCAGCTCCACCGGCGCACCGCTCACGGTCACACTGTGGCGGGCATTGTCCAGCAGAATTTCATGAAAGCTGAATACATTGGGGCGTGCTTCGGGTGCTGCCCGGCGCAGGGCCGCCCGCACCCGGCTCAGAAATTCCATAATGCCAAAAGGCTTTGCAATGTAATCATCGGCACCGCAGTCCAGTCCGCGCACCGTATCCAGCTCGCTGGATTTTGCTGTGACCATAATGATGGGCAGCCGGTGCAGGGCAGGGGTGTTGCGCAGTTTTTTCAGGATGGAAAAACCATCCTCGCCCGGCAGCATCACGTCCAGGATCACCAGCTCCGGGGCGGCATCATGCATGGCCTGCCAGAACGGCTCCGAACTTGCAAAGCTCAGCACTTCGTACCCATTGGACTGCAGGGCATACTGTTCCAGTTCCCGGATGGCGTCATCGTCTTCTACAATATAGATCATTTGTCAAACCCCTCCGAAGGTTGATCCTCAGGGAACAGATACCGCTCACGGTACCGCTCCAGCCGACGGTGAAATTCTTCGCTTTCTTTGGTGTCGTTGCCGTGGCGCAGATCGTTGAGGTAGGCATGGGTGTCAAAGCTGTCCTGGGCCACCTCGATCTGTGCAACGGCAACATTGCTGCAGTGGTCGCATACGCGCTCGTAGTTGGTCAGCAAATCGTCCAGCACAAAGCCATATTCAATGGAGCAGCTTCCGGCCTGCAGACGGGCAATGTGGCGGGCCTTGATGGCGCGCACCAGCTCGTTTACCACTGCTTCCAGCGGTTCGACTTTTCCGGCCAGGTGCAGGTCTCCCTTGCGGAAGGCCTCTGTTGTGCGGCTCAGAATATCCTGCACGGCATCTTCCAGCACCTGCAGCTCTTCCCGGGCATCCTGAGAGAAGTGAACATCCTTCTGATGCATTTCCTCGGCGGATTCCAGAAGGTTCACAGAATGGTCGCTGATGCGCTCAAAATCGCTGATGGTATGCAGCAGGGTGTTCACGCTCTGGCTGTCGGCGTGGTTCAGCTCCCGGCTGGAAAGCTTGACCAGGTAGGTGCCCAGCGCGTCCTCGTAACGGTCCACTTTGGTCTCTTCGTCCCGTACCTTCTGGGCCAGTTCATCGTTCCAGGTGTGGGTCAGGCTCATTGCCTGCACAACGCCCACCCGGGCCAGCTCGGCCATATCGGCCGTAGCGCTGCGGGCACGTTCCACTGCCATGGCGGGGGTGTTCAGCAGGCGGTCATCCAGCAGGGCAAAGCCCTCTTTTTCTTCCGGGGCATCGGGAATGGTGAGAATGGCCAGCTTTTCCAGCCCGTTGGCAAAGGGCAGCAGAATTGCGGTGGCCAGAATGTTGAACACCGAGTGCACCACGGCAATGCCCCAGGCCTCAATGGTGGTGTTTACAAAGGCAAAGTGGCAGACGGCGTTCAGGCCGTAAAAGCCGGTCAGGAAAATGGTCACGCCGATGATGTTGAAGTACAGGTGCACCATGGCCGCCCGGCGGGCATTTTTGTTGGCACCCACCGAAGAGATCAGTGCCGTGACGCAGGTGCCGATGTTCTGGCCCATGATGATGGGAATGGCGCTGCCGTAGGTGATCACGCCGGTGGCACTGAGCGCCTGCAGAATGCCC
Source organism: Bacteroides sp. CAG:545 (assembly GCA_963646665.1). GTDB lineage: Bacteria > Bacillota > Clostridia > Oscillospirales > Ruminococcaceae > Faecalibacterium. Next base: position 20,107 of record CAVIXY010000023.1, on the reverse strand, counting down.
ACGCTGGCACTGGAACTCTGGATGATGCCGGTAACCACCGCACCCACCAGGACGCCCAGCAGGGGGTTGGAGAAGCGGACGAACAGGCTGGTGAACCAGGCTTCGTTCTGCAGCGGAAGAACTGCATTGGACATGGTGGTCATACCGGTCATCAGCACGGCAAAGCCGATCAGAATGGTGCCAACGCCCTTTTTCTTCTCACTCTTACACATATACAGCAAAATGCCGATAAATGCAAGCAAAGGACTGAAAGAAGTGGGTTTGAGCAGCTGAATCAGCAGGCTGTCGCCCTTCAGGCCGGACAGGCTCAGGATCCAGCTGGTGACCGTGGTGCCCACATTGCTGCCCATGATCACGCCAATGGTCTGGTGCAGCTCCATGATGCCGCTGTTGACAAAGCCCACCACCATCACGGTGGTGGCACTGGAACTCTGGATAATGGCGGTTACGCACAGGCCGAGAAAGAAGCCCTTGAGGGGGCTGTCGGTCAGCTTGCTCAGAATTTTTTGCAGCTGGCCGCCGGCCTGCTTTTCCAGCGCCTTGCCCATGACGTCCATACCAAACAGGAACAGAGCCAGGCCGCCCAGCAGGGAAAAGACATTAAAAATAGTCATAGTGTTTCCTCACTTTTATTTGACGTGTATTTCTCCTGATTTTAAGTATACGGGGGCAATGTAAAATCCGAAATCGAAGGCATGTAAAATTCATGTAAAACGCTGCAAACCGGCAAATTCTGCCGCAGCGGCTGCCCGGTGGGAAATTTGGCGTTGTAATCGGGAACCATTTTTACTATAATAGAAAAGATGAAGCACTGTGTGCCGCAGTGCAAAAGGATACAGGAGGAACGCAGGATGGGTACGTTCAACGTCTCGCTCAAAACGCTGACCGAGCGCGTCAGCATGGAAGTTGTCTACACCCCGAAGGAACTGGATCAGATCAACGTTGAAATTGCAGAGGTCAACCGCCCGGGCCTGTTTCTGGCAGGCTACTACGATTACTTTGATAAACTCCGCTTGCAGATCATGGGTCTGGCGGAAATGAATTTTCTGTCTGGGCTTTCAAGCGAAAAACGGTACGAAGCACTGGACCAGCTGTTCCGGCAGCAGCCCCCGGCCGTTATCGTCTGCCGCAGCGAAGAGCTGACCCCTTTTCCGGAGATGCTGGAGCTGGCGCAGAAGCATGCGGTGGCGCTGCTGCGCTCCAACGAGACCACCTGCACCCTGATGGGCAGCCTGATCAGTGTGCTGAACCTAGAACTGGCTCCCCGCATCACCCGCCACGGTGTGCTGGTGGAAGTGTACGGCGAAGGCATTCTGATTCTGGGCGACAGCGGCATCGGCAAAAGTGAGCTGGCCATTGAGCTGGTCAAGCGCGGCCACCGCCTGGTGGCAGACGATGCCGTGGAACTGCGCAAGGTGTCCAACCGCCAGATCATGGGCACGGCCCCGGAAAACATCCGCCACTTCATTGAGCTGCGCGGCATCGGCATTGTCAATGTGGCGCGCGTGTATGGCGTGGGTGCCGTCAAACTGAGCGAAAGCCTGGACCTGGTGGTTCAGCTGGAAGCCTGGGACCCTACCAAGAACTACCAGCGCACCGGACTGGAAAACGAATACTACGACATTCTGGGCGTCAGCATCCCCAGCACCAGCATTCCGGTTTCGCCCGGACGCAACCTGGCTGTGGTGCTGGAAACCGCCGCCATCAACAACCGCCAGAAGAAGATGGGCTACAATGCAGCGCGTGAGCTGCTGATCCGCCTGGGTCTGGACGACAAGATGGACTGATCACATATACCAAAAGGAGCAAGATCCATGGAAGAACTCAAGCAGAAACTGCAGGCGGCGCAGATCCCGTACCGGGAAAACGAACCGCTGGCAGCACACTGTACGTTTAAAATCGGCGGCCCGGCCCGGCTGTTTGTGCAGCCCGCCACAGAGCAGCAGCTGTGCAGCACGGTGGCGCTCTGCCGCGAAACCGGCACCCGTTTTTACCTGCTGGGCAACGGCAGCAACATCCTGTTTGCGGACGAAGGCTATAATGGGGCGGTAGTGGATGTTTCAGCCCTGCAAAGCGAGATCACGGTGGATGGCACCCGCCTTTGTGCCGGGGCCGGAGTGCGGCTTTCGGCACTGTGCAAAGCTGCACTGGAACACAGCCTGACTGGCCTGGAGTTTGCTTACGGCATTCCCGGAACGGTGGGCGGTGCAGTGTATATGAACGCCGGTGCCTACGGCGGCGAGATGAAGGATGTGCTGGTTACGGTGCGTTATCTGACCGCAGATGGTACAATCGCGGAAGCACCTGCCGCAGAGCTGGATCTTGGCTACCGGCACAGTGCGTTTGAGGAAAACGGCGGCTGCATCTTGTCGGCAGATCTGCAGCTGCAGGAGGGCCGCCCGGAAGAGATCCGCGCCCGGATGGATGAGCTGTTGGCAAAGCGGGTGGACAAACAGCCGCTGGATAAGCCCAGCGCCGGCAGCACCTTCAAGCGCCCGGCGGGGGCATTTGCAGCGGCCCTGATCGACCAGTGCGGCCTGCGCGGGTACCGCCACGGCGGTGCTGCCGTCAGTGAAAAACACTGCGGCTTTGTTGTTAACCTGGGCGGTGCCACCTGTGCGGATGTTCTGGCGCTGTGCGATGAGGTGCGCGCCATTGTAAAGCAAAAGACCGGATACGATCTGAAAAAAGAGATCCGTGTTGTAATGTAAAAATACCAGGAAGTGAGGAGCGGACCATGGAGCTGTTGATCGTCAGCGGGCTTTCCGGCGCGGGAAAGTCCGTGGCTATGAATGCGCTGGAAGATATCGGATTTTTCTGCATTGACAATGTGCCCGCCGGGCTGCTGCCCAGCATTACGGCCTTTTCCAAGGCGGGCGATAATCAGCTGGAACGGGTTGCACTTTCCATGGATGTGCGCGGCTGCCGTACCCGGGAAGAGATCGAGCAGGCGCTGCAGCAGCTGGATGCGCAGAAAACGCCCTACAAGATCCTGTTTCTGGATGCGCCGGATGAGGTGCTGATGCACCGCTACAGCGAGACCCGCCGCCGCCACCCCATCTGCATTTCGGAGGGGCTTTCCACCCGGGAAGCCTTTCTGAAGGAACGGCAGATCCTGGAACCGCTCAAAGAGCGCGCAGACTATACCATCAATACAGCACTGCTCTCCACGGCTCAGAACAAGGAGCGCATCTGCGACCTGTTTATGAAAAACGGCGGAGCTAAAAGCGCTATGCGGCTCACCATCATGTCCTTCGGGTTCAAGTTCGGCATTCCGCCGGAAGCAGACCTGGTGCTGGATGTGCGCTGCCTGCCCAACCCGTTCTACGTGCCGGAACTGAAACATAAAACCGGCCTGGATCAGGAAGTGGTGGATTTTGTGATGAGCCACCCGGAGGCACAGGAATTGCTCCGCCGGTACGAGAACTTTTTGCAGTATGCACTGCCGCTTTATGTCAAAGAGGGCAAAAGCCAGCTGACCATTGCGGTGGGCTGCACCGGCGGCAAGCACCGCTCCATTACATTTGCGCGAAAGATCGCAGAATACTGTGCGCAGCTCGGCTACGAGCCGGGAACGCAGCACCGCGATGCGGTCCGCTGACAGAATAGAGGAACCACTATGAGCTTTGCATCCCGTGCACGGGAGGAAATTGCACAGCGCAGCCTGCAGAAGGACTGCTGTGTGCGTGCGGCAGCCTATGGCTTTGCCTGCTTTGCCAAATATTTTGATGCCAAGGGGCTTGTGCTGCAAACCGAACAGCCCCACACCGCGCAGGCGGCGCAGCAGCTGTTTGCGCGCTGCGGTGTGCAGGGGACGATCCGGGAAACCCAGCGCCCCAGCGGAATCCTGTACGAGTTCAGCATCCGGGAGCCGGAGCAGATCGCCCGGATGCATGAGCTGTTCGGCACCACCGGAACCGAGACCAGCCTGCAGATCAATCCGGCCCTGATCCGCTGCCAGACCTGCGTCAGTGCGTACATTGGCGCAGCTTTTTTGTGCAGCGGCACCGTTACGGACCCGCAGAAGGAATATAACCTGGAATTTCTCACAGCCCGCACCAATCTGGCACGGGACTTTGAGGCCCTTTTAGCGGAGCACGAATTCGCGCCGCACCGCACCCGCCGCAATGGCGTAAACCTGGTCTACGTGAAAACCGGGGCCAATGTGGAACGGCTGCTCCGCTTTCTGGGCGCAGCCGGTGCGGCAGAACAGATCCATGCACAAAAAGCATTCAAGCAGGTGCGCAACCAAACCAACCGGCAAACCAACTGCGACACCGCAAATCTTGGCAAAACGGCTCGTGCCAACGCACTGACCCTGAAAGCGATCCGCTGCCTGGAAGAGAAACATGCCCTGGAAACCCTGCCGGAACCGCTGCGGCAGGCGGCTGCGCTGCGGATGCAGTACCCGGATCTTTCCCTGACGGCACTGTGCAGCTGCTTTGATCCGCCGGTGAGCAAATCCGGCCTTTCGCACCGGATGAAAAAGCTGGAAGCACTGGCCGAAACGCTGCGGCAGCGCAAGCAAAACGAACAGGAGGCAGAATCTTGAGCGAAATCAGTGAAAACAACCGCTTGGGCAGGGACTTTGTACACCTGCACATTCATACGGAATACAGC
>CAVIXY010000023.1:0-15477 GCA_963646665.1 Bacteroides sp. CAG:545 | reverse complement strand
GTGCCTGCCGCATTGATCAGCTGATGGACCGCGTCAAAGAGTGCGGTCAGACGGCCATTGCCTGCACCGACCACGGCGTGATGTACGGCTGCGTGCAGTTTTATAAAGCTGCCAAAAAGGCGGGCATCAAGCCCATCATCGGCTGCGAGGTCTATGTGGCTACCCGCACCCGCTTTGATAAGGTCAACAAAATTGACGGCAACAACCACCTGATTCTGCTGTGCAAAAATGAGACCGGCTACAAGAACCTGATCAAGATGGTTTCGGCAGCCTTTGTGGAGGGCTTTTATTCCAAGCCCCGCATCGACAAGGACCTGCTGCAGCAGTACCACGAGGGCCTTATCTGCCTGTCTGCCTGTCTGGCGGGTGAAGTTCCGCAGGCCATTCTTGCGGGGGACTACGACCACGCAAAAGAAGCGGCGCTGTGGTATCGGGACCTGTTCGGGGAAGGAAACTACTATATTGAGCTGCAGGACCACGGACTGGAAGAGGACAACATTGTTCTGCCGCAGCTCATCAAGCTGGCACGGGAAACCGGCATTCCCATGGTGGCCACCAACGACTCCCACTACCTGCGCAAGGAAGATGCCAAAATGCAGGGCATCCTGCTTTGCATCCAGACGGGCAAGACCATTCAGGATGCCGACAAGATGGAGTTTCAGACGGATGAGTTTTACGTAAAAACCACCGATGAAATGTACGATCTGTTCTCCATGGTGCCGGAAGCCTGTGAGAATACAGCAAAGATTGCTGAACAGTGCAATTTTGATTTTGAGTTCGGCCATACAAAAATCCCGTATTACAAAGCGCCCAATGGCATGGACAATCAGGAATTCTTTGAGAAGCTCTGCTGGGACGGCCTGGAGCGCCGCTATGGCCCCGATGTTCCGCAGGCCAACAAGGACCGTCTGCAGTACGAGATCGGCGTGGTCAAGAAGATGGGCTATACAAACTATTACCTCATCGTCTGGGACTACGTCAACTACGCCAAGAGCCAGGGTATACCGGTCGGCCCGGGCCGTGGCTCCGGCGCAGGCAGCATTGCAGCCTACAGTGTAGGCATCACCGATATTGACCCCATCCGCTATAACCTGATCTTTGAACGCTTCCTGAATCCGGAACGTGTCAGTATGCCCGATTTTGACGTAGACTTCTGCTACGAGCGCCGCCAGGAAGTGATTGATTACGTCAATCGTAAATATGGGGCCGATCACGTGGCACAGATCGTCACCTTTGGCACCATGGCAGCCCGCAATGCCATCCGCGATGTGGGCCGCGTGATGGGCATCCCGTACCAGCAGGTGGATGCCGTGGCCAAGCAGGTACCCATGGAACTGAAAATGACCCTCAAGCGTGCATTGGAAGTTTCGCCGGAACTGAAAAAAATGTACGACACCGACCCGCAGGTCACAGAGCTGATCGACACGGCTCTGAAGGTGGAGGGAATGCCCCGCCACGCATCGACCCATGCAGCGGGCGTGGTGATCACCCCGGAGCCCACCGACTATTATCTGCCGCTGGCTACCAACGATGGCCTGCCGGTGACTCAGTTCAACATGACCGAGATCGAAGAACTGGGCCTGCTGAAAATGGACTTCCTCGGCCTGCGCACCCTGACGGTGATCCGCGATGCAGAAATTGCTGTGCAGAAGCACCATCCGGAATTCTCCATCCAGAAGCTGGACTACGATGATCCGGATACCTATAAAATGCTGGGGCAGGGCGACACGGAGGGCGTGTTCCAGCTGGAATCCACAGGCATGAAGCAGGTGCTTGTGGGCTTGCAGCCGCAGAACCTGGAAGATGTCATTGCTCTGATCAGTCTGTACCGTCCCGGCCCCATGGATTCAATTCCCACCTACCTGCGCAACCGCCACGAACCGGATAAGATCAGCTATAAGACCCCGCAGCTGGCCCACATTCTGGATGTGACAAATGGCTGCATCGTCTACCAGGAGCAGGTCATGCAGATCTTCCGTGAGCTGGCAGGCTTCTCCTTCGGGCAGGCAGACAATGTGCGCCGTGCCATGAGCAAAAAGAAACACGCCGTGATGGAAGCGGAGCGGGAGCACTTTGTGCACGGCTGCACCGACCCCGGCAACGAATGCCCCGGCTGTGTGGCCAATGGCATCTCGGAAAAGGTTGCCAATGAGATCTACGATGAAATGTCCAGCTTTGCATCGTATGCGTTCAACAAGAGCCATGCCGCCTGCTATGCTTATGTGGCTTTCCAGACGGCTTACCTCAAGTGCCATTACCCCAGCGAGTTCATGGCCGCCCTGCTCACCAGTGTGCTGGACAATACCGACAAGGTGATTGAATATTCCGGCGAGTGCGCCCGCCTTGGCATCAAGGTGCTGCCGCCGGATGTAAATGTTTCCAATGGCGGCTTTACCGCCGATGACCGCGGGCAGATCCGCTTTGGCCTGAACGCTGTGAAGAACGTTGGCCGTAACCTGATCGAGCATGTGGTGGAAGCACGGACCGAAAAGCCGTACACCAGCCTGTACGATTTCTGCAAACGGATGCGCGGCAATGAACTGAACCGCCGTGCGGTGGAATGCCTGATCAAGGCCGGTGCATTTGACCGGCTTGGCCCCAACCGCCACAGCATGGTGGATGCGGTGGAAGGCATCCTGAAAAGCATTGAAACGGACAGCCGCCGCAACCTGGATGGTCAGCTGGACCTGTTCTCCGTGCTGAGCGGGGGAGCGGAAGAAGCCCCGGCGGATACCTACGAGATCAAAAAGCTGCCGGAATACACCCATACGGAACTGCTTCAGCAGGAAAAAGAAGTCAGCGGCCTGTACCTGTCCGGCCACCCGCTGGATGCCTACCGTGAAAAATCGGCGCGTATCGGGTCCCACACCATCAAACAGCTGACCGGCGAGGACGCCCATGTCCAGGATGGGGAAAAGGTGCGCATTGTGTGCACGGTGGTCAAGAACAAGCTGATGACCACCAAGTCCAACAGCATGATGGCGTTTACCAACGTGGAAGATCTGACCGGCACCCTGGAAGTGATCGTGTTCCCGCGGGTACTGGAAACCTTCCGGGATTCGCTGCAGGAAAATGCAGTTGTGGTGATTGACGGCCGACTGTCCGTGCGGGAGGATGAAGCGTCCAAACTGCTGGCAGACAGCATTGTTCCCATTGACAGCTACGATCCGGCCCAGCCGCAGAACGGCCGCCCGGACCCGGTAAAAACAGCTGCAAAGCGGGTTTACATCCGTCTGCCGTCCCGCAGCTGCCCGCAGTATAAAAAGGTGGTCAATCTGCTGGAAATTTTTGATGGCAGCATTCCGGTCATTTTGTATCTGGAGGACACCAAGCAAAAGCTTGCGGCACCCCGGCGGCTGTACACATCCGGGCATCCGTTGTTCTTTGAAGAGCTGGAACGGGTGGTTGGAAGTGGCAATGTTGCAACAAAATGACATTTCTGTGCACGAATCTCCACAGGATGAATGTTTCCAAAACCCTGCATTTGTGATATAATTATGCAAGGCAAGTCTTAACTTTTACAGCAAAGCGAGTGGGCAGTGATTTGAAGAAGGGCACTGCTCATGGGTGAATGACGAAACAAATTGGAGGGAATCTCTCGTATGGAAAAGCAAATCAAAACGATCGGCGTGCTGACGAGCGGCGGTGATGCCCCTGGCATGAACGCTGCAGTGCGCGCTGTAGTCCGTACCGGCTTGCACAAAGGTTACCGTATGATTGGCATTCAGCGCGGCTACAACGGCCTGCTGAACGGCGAGTGCTTTGAAATGAACCTGCGCAGCGTCTCGAACATTATCTCTGCCGGTGGCACCATTCTTTATACGGCCCGCTGCCTGGAGTTCAAGACCAAGGAAGGCCAGGATAAGGGCGCTGCAAAGTGCCGCGAGCTGGGCATTGATGCCCTGGTGGTGATCGGCGGCGATGGCTCTTACCGTGGTGCACGCGAGCTGGCACACCGCGGCATCCCGATGATCGGCCTGCCCGGTACGATTGATAATGACATTGCCTGCACCGAGTACACCATTGGCTACGATACGGCCATGAACACCGCCCTGGAAATGATCGACAAACTGCGCGACACCACCCAGAGCCACGACCGCTGCAGCGTGGTTGAGGTCATGGGCCGCAATGCCGGTTACATCGCTCTGAATGTTGCCATCGCCTCCGGCGCCATGGCAGTGCTGCTGCCGGAGAAGGAATTCGATATGCAGCACGACATTCTGGACAAGATTGCCGAGACCCAAAAGACCGGCAAGCGCCACTTCATCATCATTGTGGCAGAGGGCGTTGGCCATGCACAGGAGATTGCAAACGAGATCCAGGCCCGCACCGGCATCGACTCCCGCGCCACCATTCTGGGCCACGTTCAGCGCGGTGGTTCTCCCACGCTGCGTGACCGTGTGAATGCTTCCGCCATGGGCTATCAGGCTGTCTGCCTGCTGGAGCAGGGCAAGTACAACCGCATTGTCGGCATGAAGGGTGAGAAGCTGGTGGATTACCCGGTGGACGAGGCTCTGGAAATGACCAAAACCCTTGACCCGGTGCTGATCGACGTTTGTAACACCATTTCTATCTGATATTTTCCGCATCAATGCTTTGGAGCTGTTCTCTTGGGAAACTGAGAGAGCGGCTCTTTTTTTGCGTTACAGCGAAAAATAATTGTTTCACTTTTAAAAATCTCTCATAAAAAAGAAGCTGACGTGGTGAGTGAAAAGTACATAACTAAAATTGGAAAAATACGGAAGAAAACGTGGTTAAAATTGTAATAATTGGAATCGGTGCTTGATTGGTGCTGGAAGTGTCAGGGTATCCTATACAGAGCTTCATCAAAAGGCCGTCCTTCCTGAAAATCGGAAGGACGGCCTTTTTGCGTGAAAATAAAAGAAGCGCATGAAACAAATCCATGCTTTCAAACGGAACACATCAAAATCATTTCTCTGTGAAAGAAAATTTCATCAATATAAAAAGTCGCTGCCATGTGTTATTTTTGCAGGAGTAAACAAAGAGTATCCGAAAACGTTCCGAAATGTTGACTTGAAGTCAACGAGATAAGGGTACCGGCAAGAAAAACATTACAGAATGTATTTTCGTAAAAGCGTTGGAATGTCCTTGTGAAATCTTTCGGAAGCTTTGCAGACCGGGCTGTCTTGTGTTATACTAATAATGTATGGGCAAAATCAGATTTTCTGCTCATAGACGGATCTGCAGAGCCGGGGCAGTCCCGGCAGACAGGATGGCAGGAGAGTGGACTTTTTGGAATTGGAACAGGCAAAAAAACGCGCGGAAGAGCTGCGCGCAATCATTGAAAAAAACAATCGCCTTTACTATGATCAGGACGCTCCTGAATTGGAGGACTTTGAGTATGATGCGCTGAACCGGGAACTCAAGGCGCTGGAAGCCCAGTTCCCGCAGTTGGTCACGCCCGATTCGCCTACCCAGAAGGTAGGCGGAACCCCCAGCGGACGCTTTTCCAAGGTGACCCATGCGGTTAAAATGGAGAGCCTTCTGGATGCATTTTCGTATGAGGAACTGCGCGATTTTGACCGCCGTGTGCGGGAAGCAGGAATTGAGCCGGAGTACGTGGTGGAGATCAAAATTGACGGCCTTTCCTGCAGCCTGGAATATGAAAATGGCGAGCTTGTGCGGGCTTCCACCCGTGGAGATGGTGTGGTTGGCGAGGATGTGACCCAGAATGTGCGTGCAATCCGCAGCATTCCCAAAAAGCTGAAGGATGCACCGGAGTTTCTGGAAGTGCGCGGCGAAGTTTATATGCCGCACGAAGCGTTTCAGAAGCTGTGCGCCGAGCAGGAGCTGCAGGGGGCAACGCCGTTCAAGAATCCGCGCAATGCGGCTGCCGGTTCGCTGCGCCAGAAGGACGCAAAAATTACCGGAAGCCGGGGACTTTCCATTTTTGTGTTCAATGTGCAGCAGATCCGCGGCAAGGAACTGACCCGGCACTCAGAAAGCCTGGATTACCTCAAGAGCCTGGGCCTGCCGGTTTCGCCGCGTTATCATGTGGTGCACGACATTGAACAGGCCATTGCAGAGATCGAGCAGATCGGCCAGAACCGCTCCAAACTGGATTTTGACATGGATGGTGCGGTGATCAAGGTAAACGTTTTTGCCGAGCGTGATCAGATGGGCTCCACCAACAAGTTTCCGCGTTGGGCCATTGCGTTCAAATATCCGCCGGAAGTCAAAGAAACGGTTCTGCACAGCATCGAAGTTGCCGTGGGCCGCACCGGTGTTCTGACCCCCACTGCCTGTTTTGAGCCGGTATTTCTGGCCGGAACCACGGTTGCACGTGCGACCTTGCACAACGAAGATTTTATCCGTCAGCTGGGGCTGTGCATTGGCGATACCATTCAGGTGCGCAAGGCAGGGGATATTATCCCCGAAGTGATTGGCGTCATACACCATGAGGAAGGCGCGCAGCCTTATGCCATGCCTGCGGTCTGTCCCTCCTGCGGGGAGCCAGTTGTGCATCTGGAGGATGAAGCGGCCCTGCGCTGCATCAACCCGGAGTGCCCTGCGCAGGCCCTGCGCAATATCATTCACTTTGCATCGCGGGATGCCATGGACATTGACGGTCTGGGCACAGCAGTTGCCACACAGCTGGTGGAAAAGGACCTGGTGCATTCGGCGGCAGACCTTTACACGCTGACCATGGAACAGCTGCTGACCTTGGAAAAGTTCAAGGAGAAAAGCGCAGAAAATCTGCTGCAGGCGATTGAACGCTCCAAAGAAAACAACCTGGACAAGCTGCTGTTTGGCTTTGGTATCCGCAACATTGGCGATAAAGCCGCCGCCCTGCTGGCCGAGCACTTTGGCTCGCTGCAGGCGATCCGGGAAGCGGATCAGGAAGCCATCAGTCAGATTGACGGTTTTGGCGGTGTGATGGCACAGAGCGTGGTGGAGTTTTTTGCCAAAGAAGGCACTGCAGACCTGGTTCACCGCCTGGCCGATGCTGGTGTCAACATGCAGTGGAAAGGGGAGCCGAAGGGGGACAAACTGGCTGGAAAAACGCTGGTGGTAACCGGCACGCTGGAAACGCTTTCCCGGAATGAAGCGGAGGCTCTGATCGTGAAAAATGGCGGCAAAGCCAGCGGTTCTGTCTCCAAAAAGACTTCCTACGTTGTGGCCGGTACCGCAGCAGGCTCCAAGCTGACCAAGGCGCAGGCGCTTGGGGTTCCGGTGCTGACGGAAACAGAATTTCTGGAAATGCTCAGGGAAGAATAAAACGCAGAACGGGGAAGTGCAAAATCATGACGAAGCCGCGTGCCAGGCACACCAAACGGCGGCCGCGCAGCAAAAGACAAAAACATTCCACAGTGGTGCTGCTTCTCTGCGCTGCAGCAGTGCTGTTTGCAGCGTTTCTCTGGCGGGAAGCGTACCGCGTTTCTACAGTCGGCCCACTGCCGGAGGACTCCTCTGCCGAAGAGGAGTTTCGTCCGCAGGTGGGCGACCCGCCCTACCGGGTGGCAGTGGATGCCGGGCACGGCGGAACAGACCCTGGCGCAAGAGGTTTTGTGCAGGAGAGTGAGCTGACGGCAGCGACTGCCGCCGCGCTGACCGAGTGGCTGCAGCAGGACGGCAATTACTGCATGCTGCAGACCCGTACATCCTATGAGGAAACTGCAACGCCCGCACAGCGTGCAGCCGCTGCCAATGCACAGGCTCCGCAGTTGCTGCTGTCCATTCATGCCAATGCGGCGGCAAACGGTTCCAAGGCAGCAGGGTTTGAATGCTATCCATCAGTGCCGGGGCGTACCTGGCACCGGGAGAGCTTTTACTTTGCGCAGCTGCTGGCGGACGGAATGCATCGTGCGGGAGCATCTTTGCGCGGGCACGGGGGAGTCCGGTACATCTATTATCTGGAAGATGATCAGAAGCAGCTGGTGGAAACCAACCACGCCGAGGTGCGCACCGAACGCAGCTTTACGATACTGGAAGATGTGGATTGTCCGGCTGTGCTGGCAGAGCAGTGCTTTGTGACAAGCGAGTCCGACACCGCACGCTTTGGCAGTGCGGAAGGCTGCAAAACCGTTGCGCGGGTGTACTACGAGGCCATCTGTTCTTATTTTGGAACAGAGCCACTGCCTGCATAAAACAAAATTCCGGAAAGCAGAAAACATTCTGCAGAAAAAAGCAGAGCCCCGAAAAAGGGGATCTGCGTAGGAAACAACCCCAGGAGATCCTTCTTGAAGTGAAAAACACGGAAGAGAAGGGTCTCCTTTTTTGATTGTATAAATTTCGTATAATGCAAGTTATGTGAAATACAGGGGAGTGAAAAAGCCCTCTTTTTCAAATTTCGGGCTTTTCCGGGCCTTTTGGCCCGCCCAGGTCCACCAGCGTGCTTTTTGCACTGGCTGCGTCATTTTGCACGATTTTTATAAATATAAAATAGTTGTTCCGCATTCCATTTTATTTAAAATTGTTTCTGTTAAACCATTCTTTTAAATAAAACAATCTTTCGTTTCGGCGTTCATCGTTTGGCTGCACAGTTCGGGTTCGGTATGCTGCTGACCAAAGTTAGACGCTTTGCTGCTGTTTATTCCATTTTATTTTATAAATGTCACAGTGCAGCCCGTTCGTTTGACTTGGCCCATTTTGCATAGACTTTGAAATCTCTGTAAATGGTATCCCGTGCAGTATGTCAGATATCAGCCGCCGTCAACGTCCAGTTGGATCCGTTCAACAGGTCATATTTTCAGTTTGTATCGGATGACGTCTCATCTTTGCTGTCTGCAATCAGGTCCGAAACATCAATGCGCAGCCCTTCCTGTGCAGCACCTTCAAAGGCTTCCATTGGCTGTGAAGCGTCCGGCTGGTCCGCAGGTTCCGGCTGTGCGTTTTCCCCGCTCTCCCCTGTTTCTGCTTCTGTTGTATCCAAGCTGCTTTTTGCACGTTTGGACGTCACTTTTCCAAGAGGGTTTTCCTCAATGGCAGCGCGCACCTGAAACTCCTGCAGATGAGTGTAAATTTGTGTCGTACTTACGTTGCTATGTCCAAGCAGCTGCTTGAGCGTCAGAATATCCACATTGCCGGTCTGATACATCAGGGTTGCTGCTGTATGGCGCAGTTTATGGGTGGAAAAGCCTTTCAGGCCGGCAACTTCCATGGCACCGGAGATCAACTGCTCCACCCGGCGGTTTGTAATGCGCTCTTTGCGCCGCCTGGTTACAAACACTGCCTTTTCTTTGGGCGAAAGCCCCTCCATGGTGTTCCGTTTGTTCAGGTAGAGCTGCAGCGCTTCCACGCAGGCAGCATTCAGGTAGACCATGCGTTCCTTATGGCCTTTGCCAAACAGCCGGATCTGGCGGTTTTCCAGGTCAATATCGTCCAGATTCATCCCCACCAGTTCCGACAAACGCATTCCGCAGTTCAAAAAAAGCACGACCATACAATAATCCCGTTCCGGGAAATCGCTCTGGCTGCGGGTGCTTTCCAGCAGTTCCACAGACTGTTCTGCGGTAAGATATTTGGGCAGAACCTTGTCCTGTTTGGGCGGGTGGATGGCCGCCGTGGGGTCTTGTTCCAGTTTGTTGACCTGATTGACCATGTAATCGTAAAAGCCGTGCAGGCTGGCCAGCCGCCGGGCTGTGGAGGACTTTTTGTTGCCGCATTCTCGGTTCAGAAAATACAGATATTCGTAGATGTCCTCCTTGGTCACGCTGCCCCAGAATGCCGTGTCAAGGCCTTTGGGGTCAATATCCTTTATAAGGGTATCTTCCGGCATCAGGCCGCGGCGGCGCTTCATGAACCGGCTGAAGCTGCGCAGGTCACAATAATAGCTGAACGCAGTGTTGGCGCTTTTGCCGGCGATCACTTCCAGATACCGTACATATTCCACGATGTCCGGGGAAGCATCATCAAAGGGTTTGTGTTTGCCGGGGTTTCTTTCATCCAGATAAATCGACATTGTTTCCTCTTTACAACCGGTCGTTCTTCAAAGCCTGAATGGCATCCGAGAGATACGCTGCGCCAATCAGCTTCATGCCGGGATAATCCGCTGGGTTCAAATGATTCAGGCTGTGTTTTGGTACGACTGCACGTTCAAAACCAATACGCTCGGCTTCGTGCAGGCGCTGTTCCAGGTTTGGCACACTGCGCACTTCGCCGCCCAGGCCCACTTCGCCAATGGCAATCAGCTTGTCGCTGATGGGGCGGTCCAGCAGCGAAGATACCATGCTCAGACAGACCGAAAGATCGCAGGCGGTATCCCGCAGTGCAATGCCGCCCACAATGTTCACATACACATCCAGGTTGCCAAAGAAGTAGCCTGCACGCTTTTCCAGCACAGCAATGAGCAGGTTCATGCGGTTGTAGTCATAGCCGCTGCAGGCGCGGCGCGGTGCCGGAAAATTGGTCTTGGTAGCAAGCGCCTGTATCTCGCTCAGGATGGGACGGCTGCCCTCCATGGTGCAGGCCACGCAGTTGCCGGAAACCCCCAGTGGACGGCCTTCCAGCAGCATCTGCGAGGGGTTTTCGATCTCGGTCAGGCCGGTGCCGGTCATATCAAACATGCCCAGCTCATTGGTGGAGCCATAGCGGTTCTTGGCGGCACGCAGAATGCGGTACGGCAGCATTTTGTCGCCCTCAAAATAGAGCACTGTATCCACGATGTGTTCCATGACTTTGGGGCCGGCAATGGCACCGTCCTTGTTCACATGGCCCACGATAAACATGGGAATCTCCTGTTTTTTGGCCACTGCCAGCAAGCGGGCAGCGCTCTCTTTCACCTGGCTGACCGTGCCGGAGGAAGAGGAAATGTCCATGCAGCGCATGGTCTGAATGGAGTCAATCACCACAAGGTCCGGCTGTTCCTTCTCGATCAGGCCGCAAATCTCATCCACATCGTTTTCTGCAGCCAGAAAGATGTTATCCTGCGGAATCTTGAGCCGCGCGGCCCGCAGTTTGACCTGCCGCACAGATTCCTCGCCGGTAATATACAGCACGCTGTGCTGGTTAGAAATGGCCCCGCACAGCTGCAGCAGCATGGTGGATTTGCCCACGCCCGGCTCGCCGCTCAGCAGAACCACGCCGCCCAGCACAATGCCGCCGCCCAGCACACGGTCCAGTTCCGAAATGCCGGTCAGGATACGGCTTTTTTCTTCGGTGGTGCTGATCTCTGACAGCCGCCGGGCCGTCAGGCTGGTCACACCCTCCTGCCGGGCTGCGGCCGCCTGTTTTGCTGCAGCGGTTCCGGCCTTGGGGGCCTCGGCAACCACATCTTCGTTCATGGTATTCCAGCTTCCGCAGCTGGGGCAGCGGCCCATCCAGCGGGGGCTTGTCTCCCCGCAGTTGGAACACACATAAACAGTTTTTAACTTGGGTTCTCTCATGAAAAACTCCTGTCTGATTTCAAAACGATTTTCTTTATTGTATCATACCGGCTGGCTGCCCGCAAGAAAAGCGTCAGCAAAATTGCATTCCCAGATAGGAAATGCCGGTGGCTGCACCGCACAGCGGAACCAGCAGGACCAGTGTGAGGGCATACTGTCCCAACAGCGCACGTGTGCCGGAAAAGGCTTGTCCCCCCTGCTTCCAGAACGAATAGGCGTGGATCTGCGCACTGACCTGCAGAGCAACCGCTCCGAACACGCACAGGCAGGCCGCCGCGCAGGCTGCCGGAATGCCGGTGAAAAGCAGCCACACCGGCAGGCCGCTCTGCGCCGAGAGCGGCTGGGTGAACAGCATCCCGCTGCCCAGGCCGTACAGCATCATCAACAAAAAAATGAGAACCGGCCCCAGCGCGGAAAGCCCGAATAAAAGCAATGCCGTTGTCAGGGCCGTCAGGGTCAGATACTCGGCACCGAATAACCCTGCAGCAGCCCGGAGGTCCACCGCCGAAAAAATTGTGCGCCAGGCATCCATGTAATATTCCAGCACTTCCAGCTGGCGGGCATCGCACAGCGCCTGCAGGCCGCCGGCTGCGGCCGCTCCGGTTAAAAATGCTGCGGCCAGCAGCCAGCAATCTGCCGTAGAATGCCTGTGCGGAGCCGCTTTGCGAGGCCGCGCTGCAGGCGGCGTTTCCGTTTGCGGCTGCACTGGCTGCAATTCCACTGCGGGAACCGGTACAGCGTCCACTGCCGGAGTGGCCGGCAGCAGCAAAGGCACTTCAGCGGATTTGGTTGGTTGATATACCCACATTGTTTGCTCCTCCTGTCTTGCTTGAATTCATGCAGTTTCAGGTGCGGCGGTGCCGTCTCCGTTCTTTTTTCAGCATTCCCAGAATGCCGCCGCAGCCGCTGCATGCCAGAATGGCTGCAAAACGCAGCCCATGCTCCGTGCCCGGAACAGAACCGCGCAATGCCATCACTGCCAGAAGGGCAGCCGCAAAAGCAGCTCCCTGTACAAGACCGGCCAGCAGGCCGCGCTCCCGCTTGAAAAATGCCGCAAGAAATCCGCTGCAAAAGCTGCCGGAACATACGGCACCGGCTGCCAGCGGCCCGGCCAGGGATGTAGACAACCCACGTGCCGCCATCAAGTTTGCCAGGCCCAGCAAAAGCAGTGCCGTCAGCGCGGTGCCTGCCCCGGCCGCCGCCAGAAAAACGCCCGGCCCCGCCGGGATCAGATGCTTTTCAGACATAAAAACGCGCCTCCCTGCCAGTACACTATGCAGGAAGGCGCGTTTTCTATGCACACAATGCGGAAGTTACTTCTTGTCGGAAGAGGACTTTTCCATGTTCAGCTTTTCAACCGAAGAGATTGCAGTCTTGGTGAAGCGAATCTTCACGCGGTCTGCACCGGTCTCCAGAACAAAGGTGTCATCCTTGATGGCAACGACACGGCCGATCACACCGCCAATGGTGGTGACCTGATCGCCGATCTCCAGGCTGCTGCGCATGGCGGCATCCTTCTTCTCCTGCTTCTTCTGCGGACGGTAGATCATGAAGTACAGCAGAACCAGCATCAGCGCCAGCGTAAAGAACAGGCTGATGTAGCCCTCGGACGTGGTGGTCAGAAATTGCATTTGGCAAAATCTCCTCTCAAATTTCAGATAAACTTATTATAACCTCTTGCACGACAGGTTGCAAGGCTTATTCTCAAATTCGGGTATCCAGAAGCTTCACATATTTGTCGTGGAAAGCCGTAAAGGTGCCAGCGTCCAGTTCATCGCGGATGCGCTCCATCAGATGGTTGTAGAACCACAGATTGTGCATCACAGCCAGGCGCATACCCAAAATCTCTTCCGCCTTGAACAGGTGGCGGATATAGGCGCGGGAATAATTGCGGCAGGCCGGGCAGCCGCAGGCGGGGTCAATGGGGCGTTCATCGCGCTCGTATTTGGCGTTCTTGATATTGATGATGCCGCCCCAGGTGTTCAGGTGGCCGTGGCGGGCGTTGCGGCTGGGCATTACACAGTCAAACAAGTCCACACCGCGGGAAACCGCCTCAATGATGTTGCCGGGAGTGCCCACGCCCATCAGATAACGAATCTTGTCCTTGGGCATGTAAGGCTCTACCTGGCTGATGATCTCGTACATCACTTCGGTCGGCTCGCCCACGGCCAGGCCGCCGATGGCGTAGCCGTCCAGATCCAGATCCGCAATGCGCTTCATGTGCTCCACGCGCAGGTCGGCAAAGGTGCAGCCCTGATTGATACCGAACAGCAGCTGATCCGGGTTGACGGCAATGCCCTCGTGCTTCAGGCGGGCCATCTCGTCCTTGCAGCGCTTCAGCCAGCGGGCCGTGCGCTCGCAGCTGGCCTTGGAATAATCGTGCTGTGCCGGGTTCTCCACGCATTCATCAAAGGCCATGGCAATGGTGGAACCCAGGTTTGCCTGGATCTGCATGCTCTCTTCCGGGCCCATGAAGATACGGTGGCCGTCCAGATGGGAAGCAAAGGTTACGCCCTCTTCGGTGATCTTGCGCAGCTTTGCCAGGCTGAACACCTGAAATCCGCCGCTGTCGGTCAGGATGGGACCGTTCCAGCGGGTGAACTTGTGCAGGCCGCCCATGTCGGCCACCAGCTTATCGCCGGGACGCAGATGCAGGTGGTAGGTGTTGCACAGCATTACCTGTGCACCGATGTCTTTCAGGTCCTGAGCGGACAGGCCGCCCTTGATGGCACCGGCAGTGGCAACGTTCTGGAAGGCCGGGGTCTGCACCGTACCGTGCACGGTTTTAAACTCGCCCCGCCGGGCATTGTGCTCCTGCTTGAGGAGTTTGTAAGTGGTCAAAGAAGGCATAATGGTTCCTTTCTGTGCACGGAAAACAGCCGTGCAGCCTCACTGCAAAAGACAGGCTTTTGCATCTTCAGAAATATTATTTTAGCAGAGAAACCCTGCTTTTTCAACACAAAACGGATTTACAGAATCAGCATTGCATCAGGAATGTATATGGGTTGCATGTTGTCTGTCAGTATTCTGTATTTATACATTTAAGCTATGAACATCGCATCGCCAAAACTGAAAAAGCGGTAGCGTTCCTCAACGGCTACTTTGTAGGCAGCCATAGTCTTTTCATAGCCATACAGGGCAGAAACCAGCATGATCAGGGTGCTTTCCGGCAGGTGGAAGTTGGTGATCAGGCCGTCAATGCAATGGAACTTGACGCCCGGATACAGGAAGATGGAAGTGTTGCCGCTGCAGGCTTTGATCTCGCCATACTTGGCAGCCACAGCTTCCAGAGTACGGCAGCTGGTGGTGCCCACAGCGATCACACGGTGCCCGGCGGCTTTGGTGTCCCGGATGCGCTGTGCGGTTTCTTCGCTGATGGAATACCATTCTCTGTGCATTTTATGGTCAGTGATCTCGTCCTCCATCACCGGGCGGAAGGTGCCAAGGCCCACGTGCAGGGTTACTTCAGCAATGCCAACATCCTTGGCGCGGATAGTATCCATCAGTTCCGGGGTAAAGTGCAGGCCGGCCGTGGGGGCCGCTGCACTGCCCAGCTCCTTGGCATAAACCGTCTGATACTGGCTCTGATCTTCCAGCTGCTTTGTGATATAGGGCGGCAGCGGCATTTTGCCAAATTCGTCCAGCTTTTCATAAAGCGTCTCGGTGTCATAATAGAATGTAACGTATTTGTTGCCGTCCTCCATGGTCTCGTCCACAACGGCGGTCAGGCTGCCATCGCCAAAGCTGACTTTGGTACCGGGCTGCATCCGCTTGCCGGGCTTAGCCAGGCACTCCCACTGATCCCCTTTCACCTGCCGCAGAAGCAGCAGTTCGCAGACCGCACCGGTGGGCTGTTTGATGCCCACGATGCGGGCCGGCAGAACCTTGGAGTTGTTCACCACCAGCAGATCGCCCGGCTCCAGGAAGTCCGGCAGGTCGTGGAAGATCTTGTGCTGGATGCTGTCATCCTTCTGGCTCAGCACCATCAGCCGGGCAGCGTCACGCGGGTCTGCCGGTTCCTGTGCAATGAGCTCTTTGGGTAAATCATACCAAAAATCTTTTTTCAACATAGTGTGCATTTGCCTTTCCGATGATTGACACGGACACCGTATCAATGATATCATAAAATCTG
>CAVIXY010000022.1:3715-26754 GCA_963646665.1 Bacteroides sp. CAG:545 | reverse complement strand
GTAGCGCATAAAAATACCCCCAATACTGGGTGTCCAGTATTAGGGGTACATATCATTCTTTGCCGGAGCTTTGCTTTGTGATGAAGTTGTCTGATGACTTTTTGCCGAGAACAAATGAAAAACGTGGAAGGAATTTCCATTTTGTTTGATGTATCCAAGATTTTTGAAAGAAGTGATCAAAAATATGGGGCGGATTTTAGCATATAGTGGGTTCTGCCCGGAACAACTTGCAAAAGCAAACCTGTTAAATTACAATGAATATGTAAGATGTCCGACAGAAAAAGGACGGAATGCAAAGCGTAAAAAGAGAGCATTGGAGGTATTTTGTATGGAACTGCGTTCGCAGATCGTGCGCACTCTGGCACCGGAAAACGACCCGCTGAAGATCGGCATGGGCTGGAAGGTGGAGGACCTGGGCAAGCCCCAGATCATGGTGGAGAGCACCTTTGGCGACAGCCACCCCGGCAGCGCCCATCTGGATCAGTTTGTGCAGCAGGCGGTCAGCGCCGTGAACGCCCACGGCGGCAAGGCTGCCCGTTACTTTGCCACTGACATGTGCGATGGCATTGCACAGGGCCATGACGGCATCAACTATTCTCTGCCCCACCGGGACGCCATTGTGAACCTGGTGGAAGCACAGGCCAACGCCAGCGTATACGATGGCGGCGTGTTCATTGCCAGCTGCGACAAATCCATGCCGGCCATGCTGATGAGCATTGGCCGCCTGAAGGAAATGAGCGCCATTGTGGTGACCGGCGGCGTGATGGAAGCCCACACCCTGCCCAAAAAGTATGTGGTGGACGACCCCGCCTGCGCCATCAACGAGCTGCTGACCCTGGAGCAGATCGGCAAGTTTGACGCCTGGGAAAAAACCGGTGTGATCCCCAACGATCAGCTGGACTACTACAAGCACAACGCCTGCCCCAGCTGCGGTGCCTGCTCCTTCATGGGCACCGCTTCCACCATGCAGGTCATGGCCGAGGCCCTGGGCCTGATGCTGCCGGGCACCGCCCTGATGCCCGCCACCGCCCCGGAGCTGAAGCAGGCTGCTTACGATGCCGGTGTTCAGCTGATGAAGCTGGTGGCCGAGGGCATCAAGGCCAAGGACATTGTGACCATGAAGAGCTTTGAAAACGCCATCATGGTGCACGCCGCCATTTCCGGCTCCACCAACGCCACCATGCACCTGCCCGCCATTGCCCACGAGTTCGGCTTTGAAATTGACGCCGACACCTTCGACCGGATGCACCGCGGTGCCCACTACCTGCTGAACATCCGCCCCTCCGGCGACTGGCCCGCACAGTACTTCTACTATGCAGGCGGCGTGCCCCGCGTGATGGAAGAGATCAAGTCCATGCTGCACCTGGACGTGATGACCGTGACCGGCAAGACCCTGGGCGAGAACCTGGAGGACCTGAAGAAGAACGGCTTCTACGAGCACTGCGATGCGATCCTGCAGGAAAAGACCAAGGGCCTGGGCATCCATGTCACCCGCGAGGACATTATCCACAGCTTTGACAACGCCAAGGGTACCGATGGCAGCATTGCCATCCTGAAGGGCAACCTGGCCCCGGAAGGCTGCGTCATCAAGCACACCGCCTGCCCCAAAACCATGTTCCAGGCTACCCTGCGCGCCAAGCCCTACAACAGCGAGGAAGAGTGCATTGCCGCCGTGCTGCACAAGGAAGTCAAGCCCGGCGATGCCATCTTCATCCGGTACGAAGGCCCCCGCGGCAGCGGTATGCCGGAAATGTTCTACACCGGCGAGGCCATCTGCGCAGACCCGGCGCTGGCTTCTAGCGTGGCGCTGATCACCGATGGCCGCTTCTCCGGCGCAAGCCGCGGCCCTGTGATCGGCCATGTCAGCCCGGAGGCTGCCGTGGGCGGCCCCATTGCCCTGGTGGAAGAGGACGACCTGATCCAGATTGACGTGCCCAACCGTGTGCTGGCCATTGTGGGCGTGAAGGGAGAGCATAAGACCCCCGAGGAGATGGAGGCCATTCTGGCCCAGCGCCGCGCCAAGTGGCAGCCCAAGCCCCCCAAGTACACCAAGGGCCTGCTCAAGCTCTACTCGCAGCACGCCGTCAGCCCCATGAAGGGTGCTTACATGGAATAAACTCTGGTGTGAGTTTACTATAAATCGGAAAAACGGTGCCGGGTGGTCCGGTGCTGGAAAATAAAAACATGTCATAGGAGGAACACACATTATGACAGCAGTTGCAACCCCTGATGCGGCACGGCTGGTGTTTGCTGCCGTTGCCGGTCTGATCCTGTTGCTGGTCCTGATCATCAAGTTCAAGGTCCACGCCATGATCTCCATCCTGGTAGGCGCCGTGGCCATTGGCCTGATCGGCGGTATGCCCCTGGCCGATATCGTCAGCTCGGTGAACGAAGGCATTGGCAACACCCTGAAGGGCATTGCCCTTCTGGTGGGCCTTGGTTCCATGTTCGGCGCCATTCTGGAAGAATCCGGCGGCGCACAGACCCTGGCTGTGACCATGGTGCGCAAGTTCGGCGATGAAAAAGCCGCCTGGGCACTGGGCATTACCGGCCTGGTCATTGCCATGCCCGTATTCTTTGATGCCGGCCTGATCATCCTGATCCCTCTGGCCTTCTCGCTGGCCAAGCGCACCAAGCGCTCCGTTCTATACTACGTCATTCCCCTGCTGGCCGGTCTGGCCGTTGGCCACGCCTTCATCCCGCCCACGCCCGGCCCCGTGCTGGTGGCTACCATGCTGGGTGTGGACCTGGGCTGGGTCATCCTGGTGGGCATCTTCTGCGGCATTTTTGCCATGATCGTGGCCGGCCCGGTGTGGGGCTCTATCTGCGGCAAAAAGTATATGATCGAAGTGCCCGAGCATGTGGCACAGCAGCCCGACATTGATGAGAGCAAGCTGCCCAAGTTCGGCACCATTGTGGGCATCATCATGATCCCGCTGGTGCTCATCATCCTGAACTCCGTGGCCAAGGTGGTGCCTGCCATGGCCGGCATCCAGCCCGTTCTGGCCTTCCTGGGCGAGCCGTTCATGGCTCTGCTGCTGGCTACCATTGCTGCCATGTACCTGCTGGGCACCCGTCACGGCTACTCCAACGCCCAGCTGGAAAAGATCATGACCAAATCGCTGGAGCCTACCGGCATGATCCTGCTGGTCACTGCCTGCGGCGGCGTGCTGCGCTATGTGCTGCAGAACTCCGGCCTGGGTGACGTCATCGGCAACGCCGTGGCAAACGCAAACCTGCCCCTGGTGCTGGTGGCCTTCATCGTGGCGGCCCTGGTGCGCATCTCCGTTGGTTCCGCCACCGTGGCTATGACCATGGCTGCCGGCATCATCTCCGCCATGCCCGGCATCAGCGAGCTGAGCCCCCTGTACCTGGCCTGCGTTACCTCTGCCATTGCCGGTGGCTCCACCGTGTGCTCCCACTTCAACGACTCCGGCTTCTGGCTGGTCAAGAGCCTTGTGGGCATGGACGAAAAGACCACCCTCAAGACCTGGACCATCATGGAGACCCTGGTGGGCGGTGTGGGTGCCCTGGTTGCCCTGATCATCTCCTTCTTCGCGTAACCCTTTTCCCGGCGGGGCCTGCACCCCGGCCGGGAGGGTTTTCCTTCGATCATTTGCCTTGATCGTTTCTGAAAAACAATGCCGCCCCGTTTTACGCTTTGCCCGGGGCGGCATTGTTTTGTTATAAGGGCGGGTCAGGGCAGCTCCGGGGCGCAGGCCAGCCGGATAAAGGCTTCCATCTCCCGGGTGCAGTACTTGTCGCGGTGGTAGAACATCTGCCGGTACATCGTCAGCCGGAAGTCCGATACTTCCAGGATGCGCAGCTGCCCCCGGGCGGCAGGCTCTGCCACCGCAAAGCGGGGCAGCAGCGAAAGGCCGGAGCTGCTTTCCAGCATTTTGATGATAAAGGACGTGTCGCTGATCTCCAGGCTGGGGGTCAGCTCCACCTGCCGCGCAGCCAGAAAGCGGTCGAAGGTGCGGCGGTAGTTGGCGTTGCGCTCGGTGAGGAAAAAGGGCTTGTCCAGCAGCTCTTCCACCCGGTAAGGGCCGGGGTGGCCCAGGTCGATGTCCGGGGAGCAGACGAACACCACCTCTTCCGGCACCTCGTTGCACTTGTGCCAGCTGTTGGAGTAGCGCGGCTCGTCCAGAATGCAGATCAGGTCCACCTCGCCGTGCTCCATTTTGTCAATCAGCTCTTCCGGGGAGCCGGTGGTCACCTGCAGGGCCACCCGGGGGTGCTCCCGGCGGAACTGGTGCAGCAGGCCCGGCAGGCGGAAAAAGCAGAGGGACTCCAGAGTGCCGATGTGCAGGGTGCCGTCCAGCTCACCGCCTTCGGCCATGGCCTGCTGGGCATTGTGCAGGGCATCCAGCGCGGTGTTGGCGTATTCCAGAAAGCGCGCCCCCTGGGCCGTCAGGATCACCCGCTTGCCCATGCGGTCGAACAGGCGCACCCCCAGTTCCTCTTCCAGGGCCTTGATCTGCACCGTGACGGCCGACTGGGAGTAGCCCAGGCTCTCGGCGGTTTTGGAAAAGCTCTGCAGCTGGGCTGCGCGGATGAGGGTGTTCAGCTGCCGGATCTCCATGGCAAAACTCCTTGACTATGAAAAAAAGTAAATCATTTATTGAGAATTATGAATTTGAATCAATTGTATGTCTATGTTAAACTAAACCTGTCAACACGTCAAGCGAAAAATTGACGTTTTCGGAAATTCCCCGGCAAAGCAGGCTCCGGAAGGGATCGGCCGGCAGGCGCTGTGTACCGGCGGGGAAAACAAAAGGAGGATTTTTTACCATGGACAAGAAAAAACATCAGATCGGCCTGCTGCCCAAGCTGCTGATCGCCATTGTGCTGGGCATCCTCATCGGCCAGTTCCTGCCGGTGTGGTTCTGCCGCATCATCGTTACCGCATCCAGCATCTTCAGCTCCTTCCTCAAGTTCATCATTCCGCTGATGATCGTGGCCTACGTGACCATGGGCATTGCAGACCTGAAGAGCGGCGCAGGCAAGCTGCTGCTCATCACTGTGGCCCTGGCCTACGGCTCCACCCTGATCGCCGGTTCAGCTTCCTACCTGGTTTCTTCCAGCCTGTTCCCCAGCTTTATGAGCGAGGGTGCCCTGGAGCAGATCGCCGCCACCGCCGACAACTCGCTGGAAAGCTACATTTCCATCTCCATCCCGGCCCTGCTGGACACCCTGTCCGCTGTGGTGCTGGCCTTTGTGCTGGGCCTGTGCCTGTCCACCTTGCGCGGCAAGACCATCGGTGATACACTGTATAACTGCATCAAGGATTTTTCCGGCATCATTGATCAGGTGCTGCATTCGGTCATCATCCCGCTGCTGCCCCTGTACGTCTGCGGCACCTTTGTGGACATGACCAAGTCCGGCAAGACCTACGCCATTCTGGGCATTCTGTGGAAGGTGTTCCTGGTGGTCATCCTCATGCACCTGATCTGCATCTGCATCCAGTTCTGCATTGCCGGTGCCGTGAGCCACAAGAACCCCCTGACCCTGATCAAGAATCAGATCCCCGGCTACACCACTGCCCTGGGCACCCAGTCCTCCGCCGCCACCATTCCGGTCAACCTGCAGTGCGCGGAGGCCGATGGCGTCAGCGAGCAGATCCGCAACTTTGTGGTGCCCCTGTGCGCCAACATCCACATGGCCGGTTCCATGATCACCATTACCGCCTGCGCCACCGCCGTCTGCCTGATGAACCAGCTGCCCATCAGCCTGGGCACCGTGGTGCCCTTTATCATGACCCTGGGCGTGGCCATGGTGGCTTCTCCCGGTGCCCCCGGCGGCTCCATCATGACCGCCCTGCCCTTCCTGTACATGATCTTTGGTGCAGAAGCAGGCGACCCCAACGGCCCCATCTGCGCCATCATGGTGGCCCTGTACATCACCCAGGACTCCTTCGGCACGGCCTGCAACGTTTCCGGCGACAACGCCATTGGCGTGATCGTGGAAACCATCTATCAGAAGTTCATCAACAAGAGCAGCGCAAAGGTCTGAGCGCCGCGCAACCTTTCATCCGACAGGAGAAAATACCATGGCATTCATCAGTGTTTTTGACGTGCTTGGCCCCAACATGATCGGCCCTTCCAGCTCCCATACGGCGGGTGCGGAGATCATTGCCTACCTGGCACAGAAAATGATCACGCCGCCGCTGTGCCGTGCGGACTTTACCCTTTACGGCTCCTTTGCCAAGACCTACCACGGCCACGGCACCGACCGCGCCCTGCTGGGCGGCATCATGGGCTTTTCGGCCGATGACACCCGCATCCGGGATTCCTTTGCCATTGCCACCGAGCGGGGCCTGGCCTACAGCTTTACCCCCAACGAGGTGGAAACGGACGTGCACCCCAACACGGTGGACATCCGCATGGAAAATGTCGCCGGTCAGGTTATGACCGTGCGCGGCGAGTCGCTGGGCGGCGGCAAGGTGCGCATTGTGCGCATCAACGGCGTGGAAGTGGA
Source organism: Bacteroides sp. CAG:545 (assembly GCA_963646665.1). GTDB lineage: Bacteria > Bacillota > Clostridia > Oscillospirales > Ruminococcaceae > Faecalibacterium. The sequence goes on along the minus strand of CAVIXY010000022.1, from coordinate 20,274 downwards.
CTTTACCGGCGAGTACAACGCCCTGATCGTGGTGCAGAAGGACAAGCCCGGCGTGGTGGCCCACATCACCAAAATTCTCAGCGACCGCGGCGTGAACATTGCGTTCATGCGGCTGTTCCGGGAGGAAAAAGGCCACACCGCCTACACCATTGTGGAGTCGGACGAGCGTCTGCCGGAAGGCGTGGCCGCCCTGCTGCAGGAAAACCCGAACATCACCGATGTGATGGTCGTGCAGCCGTAAGGAGGAACGCAGGATGAACATGGATTTCAAATCTGCAAAGGAACTGCTGGAGCTTTGTGCGGAGCACCAGCTGTCCATTTCGGAAGTGATGCGCCAGCGGGAGTGCCTGCTGGGCGAAACGCCCCGGGACACCGTGGACCACCGCATGGGCAAGGCCTGGGAGATCATGAAGGCCTCTGCCACCCAGCCGCTGAAAAAGCCCATCAAGTCTATGGGCGGCCTGATCGGCGGCGAAGCCAAAAAGCTGGAAGCCCACTATAATAAAAAGAAGAGCATCTGCGGCGAAGTGCTGGACAAGGCCATGACCTACGCCATGGCGGTGCTGGAAGTAAACGCTTCCATGGGCCTGATCGTGGCCGCCCCCACCGCCGGTTCCGCCGGTGTGGTGCCGGGCATGATGCTGGCGCTGCAGGAGTGCTACCGCATCTCGGACCAGCGCATTGTGGATGCCCTGTTCAACGCCGGTGCGGTGGGCTACCTTGCCATGCGCAACGCTACCGTGGCGGGTGCCGTGGGCGGCTGCCAGGCCGAGGTGGGCGTGGCGTCTGCCATGGCGGCTTCCGCTGCCGTGGAGCTGATGGGCGGCACCCCGGAGCAGTGCCTGGACGCCGCTTCCACCGTGCTGATGAACATGCTGGGCCTTGTGTGCGACCCCGTGGGCGGCCTGGTGGAATACCCCTGCCAGAACCGCAACGCCGCCGGTGTGGCCAACGCCCTGATCGCGGCGGAAATGTCCCTGAGCGGCATCCGGCAGCTGATCCCCTTTGATCAGATGCTGGACGCTATGTATGCCGTGGGCAAGCGCCTGCCGGCCGAGCTGCGGGAGACCGCCCTTGGCGGCTGCGCCGCCACCCCCAGCGCCTGTGCAGCCTGCGGGCTGTGCGGCTGACCCCATTATGTGCACCAAATGCCCGCCGTGCAGGAATGCCCGGCGGGCATTTTGGGGCAAAAAGCAGGAAATTGTTTGTCAATTTCGGTTAGAATGCGGTGGAATTGTGGACAATGCGGTTGGAAATATGGTAAAATTGCAAGAGAATGCGGTGTGCGCGCCGCGCAGGTAAACAAGATAGAGAAAGGTCGTTTTGTGATGAAGATCATTCGTGCAAAGGATTATGCGGATATGTCCCGCAAAGCTGCAAACATTATTTCCGCGCAGGTCATCATGAAGCCCAACTGTGTGCTGGGCCTGGCCACCGGCGGCACCCCCGTGGGCGCTTATGCGCAGCTGGTGGAGTGGTACAACAAGGGTGACATTGATTTTTCTGAAGTGACCACCGTGAACCTGGACGAGTACCGCGGCCTGCCCAAGGAGCACCCGGAAAGCTACTGGAGCTTCATGCACCGCAACCTGTTTGATAAGGTCAACATCAACCCGACCCGCATCAACCTGCCGGACGGCACCAACCCCGATGCAGCAGACGCCTGCGCCAAGTACAATGCCATCATCCACGCCGTGGGCGGCATCGACCTGCAGCTGCTGGGCATCGGCCATGACGGCCACATCGGCTTCAACGAGCCGGGCGAGGCCTTTGAGCTGGAGACCCACTGCGTGGACCTGACCCAGGAGACCATCGAGGCCAACAAGCGCTTCTTTGACGGCAACGTGGACCTGGTGCCCAAGCAGGCCTACACCATGGGCATCAAGACCATCATGCAGGCCCGCAAGGTGCTGATGGTGGTGAACGGTGCCGGCAAGGCCGAGATCGTCAAGAAGGCCTTCTTTGGCCCTGTGACCCCCGAGGTGCCCGCCAGCATCCTGCAGATGCACCCGGACTTTACCCTGGTGGGCGATGAAGAAGCCCTGAGCCTGATCTGATTTTTTAAGGCATCAGAGCCGCTGCGTGGACAGCCATGCAGCGGCTTTTTATTTCCATTCTCTTTACATTTTTCACAAAAAGCGGTATTCTTTTTGCATGACAAACCACATTCCCAGGAGGAAACCATGGATATCCGCCAGCTGCACTACTTTTTGACCTTGTGCGAAGAAATGAATTACACCCGTGCGGCCCAGCGGCTGTTTTTGTCGCGGCAGGCGCTGCGGCAGAGCATCACGGCGCTGGAGGCGGAGCTGTGCGGGCCGCTGTTCCTCAGCGCGCACCACAAGCTTACCCTCACCGACCGGGGCATGAGCCTGCAGCGCCATGCCGCCCCGGTGGTGGAGCAGTTCCAGCAGATGCAGGCCGCCCTGCGGGCCGAGATCCAGTCGGCTCAGCCGGTGCGCATCGGCATCAGCGTGGCGCTGGTGCCGGACTATCTGCCCGGGCTGGAGACCCAGCTGGACAAGTTCCGCCAGCAGTACCCCCATGTGGAAATGCGGTTCCGCCTGCTGGACAACGATGCCGTGGTGGACAGCGTGGAGCAGGGCGAGCTGGATGCGGGCCTGGTGATCGACCTGGGCTGTGCGGCCCCGGTGCTGGCCCGCACCACCCTGCGGGCGGACCCTGCCTGCCTGCTGGTGCCCCGTGGCCATCCGTTCTGGGAAAAGGAGAGCATTCCCCTTGCAGACCTGCGGGGCCAGCGGGTGCTGCTGCCCAGCCTGCGGCAGGACCTGTTCAGCCCGCTGTGGGCGGCCTGCGCCCGGGCCGGGTTTGCACCCAATGCCGAGATCGGCCCCAGCTTTTACCAGGCCTACTACCTGGTGCAGGAGCAGCTGTGCACCTGCCTGACCCGCTACGAGCCGGGGGCCAGGCGGGAGCTGGACCGCGTGCGGGATGTGCTGCTGGAGGACCTGCCCCCGCTGTGTGTTTCGCTGGTGCAGCGGCGGGACTACAGCTCGGCCTACATCGACCTGCTGCGCAGCTACCTGATGGAGGTGCTGGGCGGGGCTGCCAGCCTGCCGCCCCGCCGGGGCCGCCCGGCCAAGCCCTTCTACAACTTCCCGGTGCTGTCCAGCACGGCCAAAAAGGCTGCCCCGGAACATCCGGCCCCCGGCACTCAGCTGCCGTTTGCGGGCGGAAACAATTTCCGGGAGCTGGGCGGTTACCCGGCGGACGAAGGCAAAACTGTGCGCTGGGGGCAGATCTACCGCGGCATCTCCACCGGGCATCTGACCGGCGAGACCGACCGCGCCCGGCTGGATGCCCTGGGCCTGCGGCTGATTCTGGATCTGCGCAGCGCGGAGGAAGCCCGGAAGCTGCCGGACTATGTGCCGGACGGTGCCCGGCTGGTGCAGATCTGCGCCTTGTGCGCCCCGGATGGCCGCGAGATCAGCTTTGGCCCCGGAGACATGGAGCGGATGATGCGGGACGCACCGGAAGGCGAGGACCTTTCGCGGGTGATGTACCGGCAGATGCTGTTCGGCAACAAGGCATTCAAGGAGCTGTTCCGCGCGCTGGAAGCAGGCGAGACCCCCATTCTGTTCCACTGCTCGGCGGGCAAGGACCGCACCGGCGTGGCCGCCATGCTCATTCTGCTGGCACTGGGTGCCTCGGATGAGACCATCTGCGCCGACTACGTGCAGACCAACGTCTGCCGCAAACCCGAGATCGAACGGGTGCTGACAGAGCACGCGGCGGAAATTGCGGCGGACCCGGCCGAAGAGCAGCACTACCGCGGCATGGCCGGAGTGGACCCGGCGGCTGCGCCCTTCATCCTGCAGACCATCCGCGAACAGTGCGGCAGCGCCGAGGAATACCTGGCCCAGGAATACGGCCTGACCCCCGCCCGCCTGATGCGGCTGCGCCGGATGTATCTGGAATAAAAAGTACGAACCCTCTCAGGCAAGCCCTGACGGGTTTGCCAGCTCCCCCGAAGGGGGAGCTTTTTTCATCTGTCGGTTCGCGCAGATAGGGCTTCCCACTTCGGGGGAACTGGCATTGCGCAGCGATGACGGAGAGGGTTCAGTTTGTTTTTCTGCACAAAATGCTGTGCAGGCAGCCTTTTCCCCTTGACAAGCGGGCAAATGTTTCGTACTATAAATAGTAGTATGGAATAAAAGACGCTGTGTGCAGGCTGTTCCGTAAAATGTGTGCATTCAGGCGGTGAGCGCCTGTTTTGAATAAGATAGAACCGTAGATAGAAAAGCTGCAGGATCTTCCGTGCGGGGTGTGTTCCGCGCGGGTGGTTTTGTTGTCTCTTTTGCATTGAAAGCTCACTTATACCGCTTTTTGAACCCACACCCTGCCCCGCAGCGTCTCCTGCTTATGATTCAAGATGAATTTGACAAAGGAGAGTGAACACGATGCCCACGATCGGTTGGATCGTGGTCTTGCTCGTTGTTCTGGCGGCCGGCATTGGTGCGGGTTATTTTATTGGTTACAACAACCGTAAAAAAAACGCCGAAGCACAGATCGGCAGCGCAGAAGCCGAGGCAACCCGCCTGGTGAACGAAGCGATCAAGACTGCGGACCAGAAGCGCAAGGAAGCGGTTCTGGAAGCAAAGGACGAGGCTTTCCGCCTGAAAGCCGAGGTGGATGCCCAGAAGGCAGAAGCCGATAAAGAGATCAAGCAGCGCCGGGCGGAGATCAGCCGCCAGGAAAACCGCATTGACCAGAAGGAAACGGCCCTGGACCGCAAGACCGAGGCCCTGGAGCGCAAGGAAGAAGAGCTGAAAAAGCGCGCCGCCGAAGCAGACGAGCGCCTGGCCGAGATCGACGCCCTGCGTGCCAAGGAGATGGAGCGGCTGGAGACCCTGGCCGGTTTGAGCCAGGAGGACGCCCGCGAAGTGCTGCTGCACAAGGTGGACGAGGAACTGACCCACGAAAAGGCTGTGCGCATTGCCGCCTACGAGACCGACCTGAAGGAAAACTGCGACAACATTGCCCGCAACCTGATCGGTCAGGCCGTGAGCCGCTGCGCCGCCGACCACTGCAGCGAGACCACCGTGAGCGTGGTGCCGCTGCCCAGCGATGAAATGAAGGGCCGCATCATTGGCCGCGAGGGCCGCAACATCCGCGCCCTGGAGACCGCTACCGGTGTGGACCTGATCATTGACGACACCCCGGAGGCCATTACCCTGTCCTCCTTCGATCAGACCCGCCGCGAAGTGGCCCGCATGACTCTGGAACGCCTGATCGGCGATGGCCGCATCCACCCCGCCCGCATTGAGGAAACGGTGGAAAAGTGCCGCCACGAACTGGAACTGCAGATGAAGCGCGAAGGCGAGCGCGCGGTGATGGAACTGGGCATCCACGGCCTGCACCCGGACCTGATCAAGCTAATCGGCCGGTTGAAATACCGCACCAGCTTTGGACAGAACGCCCTGACCCACAGCATGGAAGTGGCCTGGGTGGCCGGCCTGCTGGCAGGCGAGATGGGCGTGAACGTGACCATGGCACGCCGTGCCGGTCTGCTGCATGATATCGGCAAGGCTCTGGACCACGAGATCGAGGGCAGCCACGTGCAGATCGGCGTGGACATCTGCCGCAAGTACAAGGAAAACACCCAGATCATCCATGCCATCGAGGCCCACCACGGTGATGTGGAGCCGAAAACTCCGCTGGCCTTCATCATTCAGGCCGCCGATGCCATCAGCGCCGCACGCCCCGGTGCCCGCCGCGAGAACGTGGAGAGCTACGTCAAGCGTCTGGAAAATCTGGAAGAGATCTCTTCCAGCTTTGAGGGCGTGGAGCAGGCCTTTGCCGTGCAGGCAGGCCGCGAAGTGCGCATCATGGTCAAGCCCGATGTCATCAGCGATGATCAGGTCATCCTGCTGGCACGCTCTATCGCAAAGAAGATCGAAGATACGCTGGATTACCCCGGCCAGATCAAGGTCAATGTCATCCGCGAGAGCCGCGCTGTGGAATACGCAAAATAACAAGGAAAAGCAAAGGCCGCTGCCCGGAAGGGCGGCGGCCTTTTTGTATCGGATGGGTTGCAAACCGGGCACAGAAACGGTATCATAAGGGTAGAATACACACCTGCCCCGGACAGGGAAAGGAGCGGAAAACCCATGAAAACGGCAAAGAGAAGATGGATCATCGGGCTGCTGGCGGGGGTGCTGCTATTGGCACTGACGGCCTGCAGCGGCAGTACGGGCACGGCCAGCGTGTTTACCTCGCAGGAGGATGCCCAGGCCCTGATGCAGGAGGTGGACACCCAGCTGCTGTACGACACCGGCCTGCAGGCCGAGGCCCGCTCTATTGCGGAGTGGCTGGCAGCGGAGCCTTCCCGGCTGCGGGCCAGCGGCACCAGCCTGGTGCGTACCGAACCGCTGACGGCGGACGGCAACATGGGCTACCTGAACGATCTGAACAACTTCCTGTACTGGTCCGGCTGCTACGGCAGCGTGAGCATGGACACGCAGATCGCGCTGGAACTGGAAAGCAGCGCGGCCGGCAGTGCCAGCCTGCTGGTGCCGCAGCGCGAAGGCGCAGAGTTTGTGCTGCAGCCCTATGCGGCGGGCTGCACCCGCATGGGCGCGGCCTTTGTGCAGTACGGCGGCATGACCTATGTGGTGGCAGTGTTCCAGTAAGAGAGAAAGGGTTCAAGTCCTGCCTAGTAGCGGAACCTGACGGTTGCCGCCTTACGGGTTGCGTTTGCTGATTTTTCCGCAGCCCCCTGGCGGGGCTTTGAAAAATCAGAACGCGGCCCCAGCCTCGGCTCCCTGTTTCTGCCGATGGCCATCAACCTGCGTTGCAATAAGATAAGCTTTAGCGGCATCTTTCTTGGCAGACATTCCTACTGGGTGGGACCCGCGGGCTAAGCAACAGCCCACAGGGCTGTTGCTTGCGGCATAAATGCCGCCGCCCTGTTCAAGTCCTGCCTGGCAACAAAAAAGAACACCCCGCGAGGGGTGTTCCTTTTTTGTTATGGGCCAGGCAGGACTTGAACCCGCGACCAAGCGGTTATGAGCCGCCAGCTCTGACCAACTGAGCTACTAGCCCGGATCTGCGCGGCAGAGCGCTGTACCTTAGTATACCAAACTCTGCCGCAAATGAAAAGCCTTTTGCCTGCAAAACTTACTTGGTGCGGTGGGCATCCAGCTTCTGCAGCAGGAATTCATCCAGCATTTCCTGGGGGAACAGCGGCTCCTTGTAGCCAAAGGCCTCCCGGATGAAGATCAGGGTCACTACGGTCTGGCGGCCGGGGTCCAGCCGCAGGGTATACAGGGTATCCAGCGGCTGCTGGGTGGGCTGGTGCAGGGTCAGATGCAGCAGAAAGCCGCCGTCCGTTTCCCGGCGGCACTCGTAGGCAAACACATCGTCCGGGCTATGGGCGTCCAAGCGGTCGAAGCAGTCGTCCAGCGGCAGGTCGGTGCGGAACTCCGACAGCCCGGCCGGGCCGTACTGGCTGCGGCGGCCGGTCTCCCGGCGGGAGAGCAGAAAAACGATCACGCCCAGCACGGCAGCCAGCAGGACGATGGAAATGACAGAATGCATGGTGTTCCTCCCCAAGAGTTTTCCTTATTGTAACACAACCTGCAGGCTTTTGTGCTATAATATTTTTAATTCTTTGAAAAATTTGTCAGGAAGCCCGGTGCACCTGCGCCGGGCGGGAGGAACCGAATGAAGCTGAAATTTACGCGCAAGACCTGGTATTTCTTTTTGCTGGCCGCAGCGGCTGTGTCCATGCTGGGCGGGTTTGCCGTGCTGGGCGGCATGGATTTTTCGGCACTGGAACTGGTGGTGTTCTGCCTTACCGGCATCGCGGTGCTGTTTCTGGCCGCCCAGAAGGGTGCCCCGGCCAAGGACAAGCGCAATTACACCGGGGTGTTCGTGGTGCTGATGCTCAGCAAGCTGGCAGCCAACGGCTGGGCGGGGGACCTGTGCTCGGCGCTGGTGTGGCCGACCCTGCTGGTGATCGAGTATGGCCGCGGCAGACCCATCCAGCGGCAGCTGCAGCTGGTGTGTGTGTCCGAAGCCCTGCGCACCCTGTTCTGGCTGCTGACCCGGTATGCCGGCATGAGCGGGCTGGCCTTCTGGACCAACCTGCTGTTCGTGCTGGTGACCTGCGCCCGGGGCTGGGCCGCCCTGACCCTGTATAAGACCCAGGAGGAAACGCTGTGACCCAGCGCCGCAGGTTCAAAACAGCCGGACGTAAAAGAACGAAGAAGCGGTTCGGGCGGCGGGCCTTTTTGCTGGGGGCGGGTGCTGCCTGCGCCGCCGCCGGGGCCTGGCTGCTGCACAGCCAAAAGCAGGCCCCGCCCCAAAGCGGCAGCGAACCGCCGGTGCAGAACCCGGCCCTGCCGGCCGGAGAATGGCGGGCAGTCTGGGTGAGCTATCTGGAATGGGCAGCCATGGATTTTTCCTCCGAAGCAACCTTCCGTGCCGGGGCGGCGCAGCTGCTGGACAACTGCACCGCCCTTGGCCTGAACACGGTGCTGGCCCAGGTGCGCCCCTTTGGCGATGCACTGTACCGCAGTGCGCTGTTTCCGTGGAGCCACCTGTGCACCGGTGTGCAGGGGCAGGACCCCGGGTTTGACCCGCTGGATGTGCTGCTGCAGGAGGCTCATGGACGGGGGATCTCGGTGGAAGCCTGGATCAACCCCTACCGGCTGCGGTCCTCGGCGGCTATGCCGCCGAACCTTGCGGCAGAGAACCTGGCCAACACCCACCCGGAATGGGTGTGCACGGCAGGCGATGGCCTTTACCTGAACCCCGCCGAGCCTGCAGCCGCTGCTTACGTGGTGCAGGGGGTGGGGGAACTGGTGCAGAACTACGCGGTGGACGGCATCCACTTTGACGATTATTTTTACCCCACCACCGAGGAACGCATTGATGCGGCGCAGTTTGCGGCCAGCGGCGGCGGGAACCTTGCTGCCTGGCGGCGGGAAAACGTGACCGCACTGGTGCGGGCCGTGCACGATGCCGTTAAGGCGGCAGATCCCACCCTGCGGTTCGGCATCAGCCCCCAGGGCAACCCGGACAACGACGAAAACCAGCAGTACAGCGATGTGACGGCCTGGCTGCAGGACGCCGTGGTGGACTACCTGTGCCCGCAGGTGTACTGGGGCTACGGCTACACGCTGCAAAGTGGCAGCACCCGCTTTGCCTTTGAAAACATTGTTCTGGCCTGGCTGGCGTACCCCCGTGCGGCAGAGACGGCCCTGTATTTCGGGCTGGGAGCCTACCGCATCGGGGTGGGCGATGGCGGGGCAAACCCGGACAGTGTAAGCGGCTGGAGCACCGGCAGTGCTCTGGCGCGGCAGGTGCAGGACCTGCGCAGCCAGGGGGCCGGGGGCTGGGCGCTGTACCGGTACGGCAGCCTGTTCGGGGCCGGTGCGCCGGAGCTGGCCGCCGCCGAAATTGCGGCCCTGCAGGCGGTAAACGGCAAAGAAAGTTGAAATCGCGCGGCAAGCCGCCCAAAAGCAGGCCCTTTCTCTTGTGCAGGGCGGCAAAATGCGGTATACTATAGCATGAATTTCTCCCCCGGCCCTGCGCTGCGGGGAGAGCTTCGAAAAGAAGAACATGCGGTTGTTTTACGAGGAAACGTATGAAAATGAAAAAACGCTTTTTGGCCGTTCTGCTGGCAGCGGTTCTGCTGGTGACGGGCCTGACCGGCTGCAAGGACGCTTTGCGCAGCGTGGCGCACAAGATCACCGGTGCGTCCAGCGAAGTGCAGGAAGAGGACACCACCCGCTGGGCCGAGTCCACCAGCGATGAACTGATCATTCAGGGCATTGCGGACGCTTCGGCCAAGTTTGACACGGCCATGGTGGACGGCTGCCTGTATGCAGTGTTCAACGGCATCTGGAGCCGCCAGACCAGCTACTTTGCCGTGCCTACCGGCACGCTGAACGTGATGGCCTGCGGCACCGCCGAGGGCACCCAGAAGTTCAAGGTGGCGCTGTGGAAAAAGGTGGACGGCGGCGAGGAATACGTGCCGGACAGCACCTATTATATCAAGACCGATGGCACGGACTACCGGTGCACCATTTCCGGGCTGGACCCTGTGGGCATCTACCGCATGACCATCTCCTATGACTCCAGCCGCTACTACCTGTACGGCCTGCTGAAGCTGGAGGGCGTGGGCTGATGCGGACACAAACCAAGAATTCGCTGCTGCTGATGCTGTGCGCCTTTATCTGGGGCACGGCCTTTGTGGCACAGAGCGCCGGTTCCGGCATGGGCGCATATTCCTTTCTGGCCGGGCGCAGCTGGATGGCGGTGCTGGTGCTGGCCCCCACGGTGGCGGCCTTTGACGCGGTGCGCCGCAGGCAGGGCCAGCCGGACGAAAAGCCCAGAACTGCAGCCGAGCGCAAAAAGCTGTGGAAGGCAGGCCTTGTGTGCGGGACCTTTCTGTTCACGGCCAGCGCCGCGCAGCAGATCGGCATTACGCTGGACCCCTCCACGGCCAAGGCCGGCTTCCTGACCGCCATGTATGTGGTGCTGGTGCCGGTGTTCGGCCTGTTTCTGGGCCGCAAGGGCAGCATCCGGCTGTGGTGCAGCATGATCATTGCCGTGCTGGGGCTGTACCTGCTGTGCATGAAAAACGGCTTTGGCGGCATCCAGAGCAGCGACCTGATCCTGCTGCTGTGCGCGGTGCTGTTCAGCTTTCAGATCATGTGCGTGGACCACTTTGCCCCGCAGGTGGACGGCGTGCGGCTGAGCTTTGTGCAGTTTTTGGTGGTGGCGGTGGAGAGCACCGCTGCGGCCCTGCTGTTTGAGCAGACCACCATGGCGGATTTTACCGCCAACGCCCTGCCCATTCTGTACTGCGGTGTGCTGTCCAGCGGGGTGGCTTATACGCTGCAGATCCTGGGCCAGAAAGACCTGAACCCTGCCATTGCCAGCCTGATCATGTGCTTGGAAAGCGTGTTCAGCGCCCTGGGCGGCTGGCTGCTGCTGCACCAAAGCCTTTCCCTGCGGGAGGGCATGGGCTGTGTGCTGATCTTTGCCGCTGTGGTGCTGGCCCAGCTGCCCCTTGGCAGCAAGGCCGGAAGCCGGGCTTCCTGACATGGCAGCCGGTAAGCCGGAACCCCAGCTGCGCAGTGCGGGGGGCATCCAGTACGAGCTGGTGCGCAAACCGGTAAAAACGATGCACCTGCGGGTGCGGCCGGACGGCACGGTGGCGGTGAGCATTCCGCTGCGCAGCAGTGCCCAGAAGGCAGACGCCTTTGTGGAAGCCCAGGCCGACTGGGTGCGCCGCAGCCGGGCCGAGCTGATGGAGCACTACGCCCGCAAAAACCAAAACCTGCCCGACAAGGCCACGGCGCTGGCCTATTTTACGGCCATGAGCGACCAGGTGTATCCGGCCTTTGCGGGGGTGCTGGGCGGGCAGAAGCCCACCATCAAGGTGCGCAGCATGAACACCCGGTGGGGCGTGTGCGCCATGAACAAGCGGCAGATCACCTTTGCGCTGCAGCTGTACAACATGCCCCCGGCGGCGCAGATCTATGTGGTGGTGCACGAATACTGCCACTTTTTGCAGCCCAACCACAGCCCGGCCTTCTGGGCCGAGGTGGCAAAGCTGCTGCCGGACTGGAAAGCCCGGCGGGAACTGCTGAAACATTAAAATTCCCCGATGTAGAAACCACAACAGGAGGCAAAATTCCTTTGGAAAACGAAAAAAAGTCCGGCGGCGATAAATATTCCAAGCTGGCCGGCAATACCCTGATCTTTGCAATTTCCAGCTTTTCGTCCAAGCTGCTCACCCTGATCGTGCAGCCCTTCCTTACCTACGCCATGGCGGAGATCTCGGACCTGGGCCTGTCCAAGATCCTGAGCCAGTATGCCAACCTGCTCATCCCCTTTGTGTCCATGGGCATGTCCAACGCCATCATTCGTTTTGGCCTGGACAAGGGCAACAGCGAAAAGCAGGTGTTCACCAACGGCCTGCTGACCATTCTGGGCGGCTTTGGCATTCTGATTTTGTGCTGGCCCATTGCGCAGTTTCTGCCGGATATGGCCCAGTACGGCCTGCTGATCTACATTTACGTGCTCATGAGCTGCCTGCGCACCCTGTGCACCCAGTTTGTGCGCAGCCGCCAGTGGAACAAGCTGGTGGCCGTGGACGGCGTGCTGTGCACCGTGGCCACCATGGCCTTTTATGTGCTGTACCTGGTGGGCTTCCGGTGGGGGGCCAACGGCTACCTGCTGGCCATCATCAGCGGCGATCTGGTCAGCGTGCTGTTTTTGACCTTTACCGGCAGGCTGTGGAACTACGTGGAGCTGAAGGGCATCAACAAGAACCTGTGGAAGCAGATGCTCCACTTCTCCCTGCCCATGATCCCCGCGCAGATCAGCTTTTGGATCATCAACGCATCCGACCTGTTCTTTGTGCGTGAAATGTGCGATGGTCTGGACGGCCACAGCGGCGATGCCTGGAACGGCCTGCTGTCTACCGGCTACTTCCTGCCCACCATCCTCACCACGCTGGGCCTGATCTTCTACGATGCCTGGCAGCTTTCTGCCGTGACGGAAGAAGAGGGCCGCGCCAAGTTCTTTACCAAGATCTTCCGCACCTATTCCAGCGTGCTGTTCTGCTGCGCGGCAGGCATCATCTGGCTGTGCCGCCCGGTGATGCACGTGATGAAGTCCAACTACTATTACGCCTGGCACTTTGTGCCCTTCCTGGTGCTGGCTTCCACCTGCAGCTGCTTCAACCAGTTCATGAACAGCGTGTACGTGGTGACGAAGAAATCAAACCGCAGCATGATCACCATGATGGCAGGCGCCATCAGCAACTGCATCATGAACTACTTCTTCATCAAGGCCTGGGGACCGGTGGGTGCCACCTATGCATCCTTCCTGGGTCTGGCACTGGTGTTCATCCTGCGCTCGGTGGACGCCAGCCGCATGATCCACATGCACGTGCACCCGGGCCGGGTGCTGCTGAATGTGGGCCTGCTGGTGTTCGAGGCCTTTGTGCTGCTGGCGGAGACCCCGCTGTACGGTCTGTGGACCGGCATCATTACCGCCGTGGTCATTCTCATCAACTTTGCAGGGGTGTGGGCCATGGCCCGCGTGCTCCTGCCCCGGCTGCTGGGCCGCCGCGGCAAGGCGCTGGTGGCCGCTGTGGATGGCCTGCTCAAAAAGTAACAGTGCAATAAACGGGCAAAGCCCCCGGAACTACAGTTCCGGGGGCTTTGCCTTTTGTCTGATGCGGAGGAAACAGCGGTTGTCCGGGCCGCTGTGCGGGAACGGTTTAGTGCTTGCTCTTGGCAAACAGGCTGGTAAAGGCACCGGCTGCCGTGAGGGCCAGGCCGCTGAGGGCCATTGCCAGGGCGGCAAACCAGTTCACACCGGTCTGCGGCAGACGTGCCACGGTGGTATCCGGGGCGGCATCCTGCACCGGCGGGTTCACAGGGGTTTCCGGGGTCACCGGCGTTTCAGCCGGGGTTTCGGGGGCCGGTTCGTCCGGGGTGGCGTCCTGCACCGGCGGGGTGACCGGGTTGTCCGGGGTAACGGGGGTATCCGGCTCTTCCGGTTCATCCGGATCATCCGGTTCATCTGGCGCGGGGTCAGGAATTGCATCGTGGGCGGCCTTGAGGGCCAGGGTGGCGTTTTCATCCAGCAGGGTGATGGTGTAGGAGCCATCATCATTCTGGACGATCATATAGCCATCGCCCTTGAAGTCATCCAGATTGAGGATGGACTTCTTTTCGCCATCTGCGTTCCAGCGGGCATCTGCGGCATCAATATACCAGCCATTGATGGTATGGCCACAATCATCCAGTGTCCAGTCATCGCCGACCTTGGCAAGGATCAGCTTGCCGCCTGCATAAAGGTAAATGTCATCGCCTGCTGTTTCGGCATGGTTATTATAGAGGTTTGCACCGGCTTCCACGGTGGTAGTGCCATTGCTGCACAAGCCGCCGCCATAGGTATCGGCATGGTTGTTACGAATGTGTGCTCCGCTCTTGATGGTGGCAGTGCCGTTGTTGAAAATACCGCCGCCGGATACAGTGGCCTGGTTGTCTGCCACTACGGAGCCATCGTTCATCGTCAGGGTACCGGAATTGTAAACGCCGGCACCGGCTGCAGCCGTGTTATTGGTGACATTGGTGCCATGATTGAGGGTGGCATTGCTGGAAATGTTATAGATGCCGCCGCCATTGTTCTTGGCAGTATTGCCCGTGACCGTGCTGTCGGTCAGCTCAGCAGAGCTGTTGTTCCAGACAAGGAGACCGCCCGCATCGGAAGCGCTGTTGTTGGAGATGGAGGTATTGTTGGCTTTGACCTGTGCGCCATTGTAGGCAAAGATGCCGCCGCCCCACTTGCTGGCAGTGTTGTTGTCCACAAAAGAGTTCAGCAGCTTGGCAATGACGCTGCCATCCAGACTGTAGAGATACAGGCCGCCGCCATTGGCAGCATTGTTGTTGGTGATGGCGGTGTTTTCAGCCTTGATCTGCACGCCGTTGTAGGCAAAGATACCGCCGCCGCTGCCGGAAGCGGTGTTGTGATCAACGAAGGAACCCAGCAGGTCCAGCAGGATATCATTGCCGCTGGAACGCATGAGGTACATGCCTGCACCGGCAACGGCTTTGTTGCCGGTAAAGCGGGTGCCATTGCACAGTGTGATATGGGTATCGCTGGCGGCCACGCCCAGAGAGAAGAGACCGCCGCCGACATAAGCCTTGTTGTTCTGGACAGTGGTGTTGTCCAGCTTGATGTCGCCTGCGCCGTATGCACAGATCGCGCCGCCCTGGCCGCTGCTCTCATTGACGGAGTTGCCTTCCAGAGTGGAATCCTTGACGGTCACATCGCTGGTGGTGCCCACGTACATACCGCCGCCCAGGCTGCTGGCCGTATTGTCTTTGATGGTTGTGCGGGTGATGTTGTGGGTGTGCTCTCCGGAGCAATCTGCTTCGGAGTGGTCAGCGGCATCATACAGATAGACGCCTGCGCCATAGCGAGCCTCGTTGTTCTGGATGTAGGAATCCGAGATTTCAACATCGGTATGCTCCAGATACATGCCGCCGCCGCAGTCGGGAGAGGTGTTGTTTTCAATCTTGGAATCCTTGACTGTCAGGCTGCCGCCATGCGTAAAGACGCCGCCGCCATCATTGCGGTTGTCGCCGACAGTCTTGTTGCCGGTGATGGTGACATTATCCAGCTCCACGGTGGAATCTTTGGCAAACAGACCGCCGCCGCCGTAAGAACCTGTGTTGAGACCATCCTCTTTGGCACCACCGGCAGTGTTGTTGCTGATGGTGCTGTTTTTCATGATCAGGGTGCCGTCCGTAATGCGCACGCCGCCGCCGTTGCCATCGGTATGGTTGCCGGTGACCGTAACGTTGTCCATCAAAACATCGGCATTGATGATGTTCACGCCGCTGTTTTGGCCGCCGGTCACGGTGCCGTTGACGATCTCCACATGGCCGGATTCCGCAGAACTCTCCTCTTTGCCGGTCAGGTTCACCGTAATGGTGCCCTTGACGGTATGGCCGCCCATATCCAGCTTGATGCGGTCAATAATGCTCAGATTGCCTTCGTAGTCCTTGGTCAGAAGGACATCATGGTCAACGGTGCCGTCTTTGCCGATGGTGTCGTTGCCTGCCACCTGCTCGATTATGGTCTGGACATCGCCGGACATGGTGCCGGTGCTGTTGGTGGCATTGCCGCTTTCGGCAACGGCAAAATCCTGGTCGTCCATGGGCAGCATGTCGCTGATGCCCGGCTGGGCTGCAGGCTGTGCGGCCGGTTCCTGAGCCTGGGCTTCTTGTTCCGCCGGGGTCTCCGGTTCTTCCGGCTCTTCGTCTGCTTCGGGAGCATCGGTCACAGCCGGGGCGACTTCCTGGGATGCAGGCTGTGCGGCCGGTTCCTGAGCCTGGGCTTCTTGTTCCACCGGGGTCTCCGGTTCTTCCGGTTCTTCTTCTTCGTCTGCTTCGGAAGCTTCCTCTTCCTCGGCTTCCGGCTCTTCCGGTTCTTCTTCTTCGTCTGCTTCGGAAGCTTCCTCTTCCTCGGCTTTCGGCTCTTCCGGTTCTTCTTCTTCGTCTGCTTCGGAAGCTTCCTCTTCCTCGGCTTTCGGCTCTTCAGTGGGAGTTTCTTCCTGGGCCGGGGATTCCTTAGGAGCGGTTTCCTCTTCAACGGCTTTATTGGATACGGGGGGGGAGCATTCGGAATCGGCCGCCGCCGTCTTTGTTTCCTCAGCGGCAAGGTCGGTGGTCTGGGCGTTGGCGGCAAGCGGGCTTGCTGCCACGCAGGCCGTCAGGGCCAGCGACATGGCCGCAACTTTAAACTTTTTGTTCGTCATAGAAATTTTGCTCCTTTCAACTCATGAAGTACCATGAAATGGACTATAAACCGCATAAACTTCATAAGATCTCTCACGTTTGTTATATAACATATTTTGAAAATTTTGTCAATAAGTCAGCGCAAATGCGACAAAAACTGGCAAAGTGCAAAAAAATCCCGGTGGGGATTTTGCAAAATAGCAAGAAAAACTCCATTTCGTATTGCACATCTGGGACACTTTTGAAACGGTACTGATACGC
>CAVIXY010000022.1:0-3705 GCA_963646665.1 Bacteroides sp. CAG:545 | reverse complement strand
TGATACGCAGCGGATCTTCCGAGGGAAAAGCGCAAAAAAATCCCGCCGCAGACCCTGCCGTCTGCAGCGGGAAAAATGCTGTTTCTGCCGTCAGGCCAGCCGGGCGTCCAGCCAGCTGGCAATGTCGGCAAACACTTCCTGTTTGTTGGTCTCTACCAGCAGCTCGTGCCTGGCCCCGGGGTAGAATTTGCACTGGATGTTCTGCACACCGGCGTCCTCCAGGCTCTGGATGGCGCGCTTCACGCCCGCGCCCCGCTCGCCCACGGGGTCGGCATCGCCGGCCAGGAACAGCAGGGGCAGGTCCTTGGGCATCCGGGCCAGAAAGGCCGGGTCGTGCAGGCGCAGAATGCCGCTGAACATGCTGTAGTAGGCGTTGAGCGTAAAGGTAAAGGTGCAGCGCTCATCGGCCAGGTACTTGTCCACTTCGGCGGCATCGCGGTTGAGCCAGTCGTGGGTGGTGCGGCCTTCCAGCCCCTTATTGTACCCCAGGAACGAAAGGTCTGCCACCAGCTTGCTGCGGTACTGCCAGCCATGAACGGCGGCCAGCACCCGGCAGGTGGTTTTGGCAAACTGCACCAGTGCTTTGGGCTGGAAGCCGGTGCCCATAAGAATGGCGCCGTCCAGCTCCTGCCCGTACTCGCACAGGTACTGCCGGGCGTAAAAGGACCCCATGCTGTGCCCCAGCAGAAAATACGGCACGCCGGGGTACTGCTCTTTGGTGCGCACGGTCATGGCGTGCAGGTCGGCCAGCACGGCGCGGTTGCCGTCCGGCTCTGCAAAATAGCCGTAATCCGCCTTGGTGCGGATGGAGCCGCCGTGGCCCAGGTGGTCGTGGCCGGTGGTCAGGATGCCGCGGGCCGCCAGGTACTCGGCCAGGGGCTTGTAGCGGTCGATGAATTCCACCATGCCGTGGGAAAGCTGCAGAATGGCCCGCACCTCGCCCTCCGGCTCACAGCGAAACGCGTGCAGCGTGCGCCCCGGCACCGTGGAAGGTACGGTGAAGTCGATCATCCGGCTCATGGGCAGAGCCTCCTTTTTTTTACAGTGCGCCGATCTTGCGGCGGCAGGCAGAGCAGATGCAGTAGCCTGCAAACTGCACGGCGTTTTCGTCCACATCGCCGCAGAAATCACAGCTGCCGGCGGGGCGGTGCTTCTTTAAAATGATGGAATCCCCATCCACAAAGATCTCCAGTTTGGTTTCGCCGTCCAGGTGCATGTTGGTGCGCAGCTCTTTGGGCAGGACGATGCGCCCAAGGGTGTCGATGCCGCGAACGATTCCGGTGCTTTTCATAGTATACCATTCTCCTTCAAATTTACACTGCGATAGCCAATGGCTGACACAACAGGAAAATTGTGCCAGCGCCGACACGATTAGTATACAAAAAAGAACAGGGCTCGTCAATGATTCCGAGCATTTTCGACAAAAAAATCTGCGCTTTGCCGCAAAAGGGGCCGAAAAACCAAAACGAAGGCTCTCCGTTGACAAATGACCTGCAAGCAGGTAAACTAAACATAGCTATCTGCATTTTTGCATTTGAATAGATAAAGGAGCGTTTTTCTATGCCGAGCAATAAAGTCCGCACCCGTTTTGCCCCCTCGCCCACCGGTTACATGCACGTGGGCAACCTGCGCACCGCACTGTACACCTACCTGATGGCAAAGCACGAGGATGGCACCTTCATCCTGCGCATTGAGGATACCGACCAGGGCCGCTATGTGGAAGGCGCTGTGGACGTGATTTACAACACCCTGCGGGAGACCGGCCTGCTGTGGGACGAAGGCCCGGATGTGGGCGGCCCCGTTGGCCCCTACGTGCAGAGCGAGCGCATGGGCATGTTCAAGCAGTACGCCGAGCAGCTGGTGGCCGAGGGCAAGGCCTACTACTGCTTCTGCACCGAGGAGCGGCTGGAAGCTTTGCACGCCGAGCAGCGCGCCAACGGCGAAATGACCCACTACGATGGCTGCTGCCGCGACCTGCCCAGGGAAGAGGTGGAAAAGCGCCTGGCTGCCGGGGAGCCGTATGTCATCCGCCAGAAGATCCCCCGCACCGGCGTGACCGGCTTTGACGATGTGGTGTACGGCCACATTGAGGTGAACAACAGCGAGATGGACGATCAGATCCTGATCAAGACGGACGGAATGCCCACCTACAACTTTGCCAACGTGGTGGACGACCACCTGATGGGCATTACCCACGTGATCCGCGGCAGCGAGTATCTGTCCTCCACCCCCAAGTATAACCTGCTGTACCAGGCCTTTGGCTGGGAGATCCCCACCTACATCCACTGCCCGCCGGTGATGAAGGACGCCCAGAACAAGCTGTCCAAGCGCAACGGCGATGCCAGCTACCAGGACCTGGTGGCCAAGGGCTACCTGAGCGAGGCCGTGATGAACTACATCTGCCTGCTGGGCTGGAGCCCCAAGGGCGAGTACGCCGAGCAGGAGATCTTCAGCCTGCAGGACCTGATCAAGATTTGGTCCCCGGACGGCATCTCCAAGTCCCCCGCCATCTTCGACCCCCTCAAGCTGCGGGCCATCAATGCGGAGTATATCCGCCGCCTGTCTCCCGAGGAGTTCCAGAAGAAGGCAGAACCCTGGATCGACCAGGCCGTGCATACGCCCATCAACAAGGCACTGCTGTGCGCAAACCTGCAGCCCCGGTGCGAGGTGCTGGGCGAGATTCCCGAGCAGCTGGATTTCTTTGACGCCATGCCGGACTACGATGTGAGCCTGTACGCCAACAAGAAGCAGAAAACCACCCCGGAAACTGCCAAGGAGGCCCTGGAAGCTCTGCTGCCGGTGCTGAGCGATGAGAGCCTGGACTTTGCAGACCGGGATGCCGTGTTCAACGCCTGCAAGGCCAAGGCCGAGGAGCTGGGCAAAAAGAACGGCTGGTTGCTGTATCCCCTGGGCATTGCCCTGTCCGGCAAGCAGCGCACCCCCGGCGGCGGCACCGACCTTGCCTGCATGATGGGCCGCGAAACCACCCTGGCCCGCGTGAATGCGGCCATTGCAAAGCTGAACGGCTGAGTTTCAACATTCTGACCTGCGGAGGTGGAACCTATGATGTATCCGTTTATGACACTGGATGACAACACCGAGATCGTGCATTCGGAAATGCTGCCCGACCACCGGGTGAAGGTGTATGTGGAAAAGCCGGATGCAGAGGACTGCTTCCACTCGGCGGTGTGCTATCTGCCGGGCTACGACTGGCAGGAAGTCAGCGGATTTACGCCGGAGGAGATTGAGCGGTATCAGAAAATTCTGGAATCCACGGCGCACCTGATCCTGCAGTTCTCCCAAGAAGGAGGCGTGGAAAATGCCGCAGGTTTTTAAGGTTGGCTCTTACTGGGTCTATTTCTGGGCCAATGAGAACGAACCGCTGGAACCGGTGCATGTACACGTGGCCCAGGGAGCACCTACCGCCAACGCCACCAAGATCTGGATTACACGCTCCGGCGGGTGCTATCTGTGCAACAACAATTCGCAGATTCCGCCCCGAGTGCTGCGGAACATCATGGCTGTGATTGAAGCGCGCAGCGAAGAAGTGATTGCAAAGTGGAAGGCGTTTTTCGGCGAAGCAAGGTTCTTTTGCTGAACGGCTGAAATCCAACAAAATAATGGAAAAGCCCTGCGGTATTGAACTGGTCCGTAAAAAGTAGACAATAGACAAAAAGCCTCCCCGTGTAGGATAATAGAACTGCA
>CAVIXY010000021.1:0-27881 GCA_963646665.1 Bacteroides sp. CAG:545 | reverse complement strand
GCACCGGAGTGTCCAGCGTGGTGTCCAGCACATGCAGGATCGCCTGATGAATGATGATCTCCATGGGTCAAACCTCATTTCACGGTTGTAAATCTTCTGTGCGCTAGTATAGCACAGTTTGCGGCAAAAGGCGAGAGCACAAGGCTTGTAAAACCCGCCGGGCCATGCTACAATGGGCCTGTACCAACAACGAAAGGGGAGTGCTCCATGGAATTTCGGGACAAGCCCATACAGAACCTGATCCGCATTGCGGAAAAGGACATCTGCAAAACAGCCCAGAAGCTCCTGCTGGACGGTGAGCAGGTGGTGGGTGCCTACAAAACGGTGCGCGATCAGGTGATCTTTACCACCCACCGCATCATTATGGTGGATATGCAGGGGGTTACCGGCACCCGGCAGGAGATCTTTGTGCTGCCGTACCGCAAGGTGCTGCACTTCGGCATTCAGACGGCGGGCTTTGGCGACCCGCTGCAGGCCTCCCAGCTGACGGTCTGCTTTGCAGACAGCCACGAGGCCAAGTTTGGCTTTATCGGGCAGGACGATTTGTTTGCCGTGGCCAATGCCATCAGCCGGTGCATTCTGTAACGGCAAAACAGCAGGCTCCCTGCCTGGGAGATGACCCGGGCAGGGAGCCTTTTGCTGTATACGAAATAGAGAATGACAAGGTTATGTGCGGCTTGTTTTCCGTTTGCTGCGGTGTTATACTGGTTCTGATGAAAGAATACCACGAAATCGACACGGATGGTAGAATAAAAACACCTGTTTTATACAACAAAACCGTCTTTGCGGAAGTGCGGATCGTTTTGTGGAAAGGAGGCGGCTCCATGGCGTTTCAAACCAGCTGCCCGTCTGCTGTCGGCAGCGGACGGGGGCTTTCCGGCGCGCAGGAGATCGTGGCGGATGCCGAAGGGCGGGAGCAGGTGCAGCACGGCAGCGCACTGTTTCCCATTGCCTGCTATGCCGAAAACCTGAAAAGCTACTCGGTGGCCTGGCACTGGCACGAAGAATTTGAGTACATTCTGGCGGTCAAAGGCCCCCTGACCGTGGATGTGAACAAGACCCGGCAGGTTTTGCAGACAGGGCAGGGGATCTTTCTCAATTCCGGGGTCCTTCATGCGGTGGAGCAGGTCGAACAGGGGGAAGCTCTGCTCCATTCCGGGGTGTTCCAGCCCCGGCTGGTGGGCGGCCGGGATACGATCTTCTGGCAGAAGAGCATCCGCCCGCTGCTGCAGCCCGGCGCACCGGTGTGTTTTCTGCTGGATGCGGGGGTTCCCTGGCAGCGGCAGGTGCTGGGCTGCCTGCAGGATGCCTGGCAGGCGGTGGCGGACGAGCCGCCCGACTACGAGAACCGGGTGCGGTATCAGCTTTCCTCCGCGCTCTGGCTGCTGAGCACGCAGTGCGGGGATGGCCGGGGAAAGGTTTCGCAGCAGGAGCAGATCGCGGCCGAACGCATGAAGCAGATGCTGCGCTTTGTGGAGGAGCATTACGCCGAGGAGCTGACTGTGGAGCGCATTGCCGCCTGCGTGGCCCTCAGCGAGAGCGCCTGCCTGCGGCTGTTCCGCCAGCTGCTGGGCACCACCCCCATCCAGTATGTCAAGCAGTACCGGGTGGAAAAGGCTGCCGGGCTGCTGTGCTCCACCCGGCTCAAAACCGGCGAGATCGGGGCTGAATGCGGCTTTGCCGATGGCAGTTACTTTATCAAGTCTTTCCGCGAGATCAAGCACTGTACTCCAAAGGAGTATCGGCAGAAATTTGTGGAATAAAAAGGAGAATCACAACAATCATGCAGCGCAGTCTTACCAAAGGCCCCATTACAAAGGGCATCCTGCTGTTTGCGTTGCCGCTCATGTTCGGCAACCTGCTGCAGCAGATGTACAACATTGCCGACACCTGGGTGGTGGGGCGTTTTCTCGGTGCGGATGCTCTGGCGGCAGTCGGCTCATCCTATACCCTCATGACCTTTCTGACCTCCATTCTGCTGGGATTGTGCATGGGCAGCGGCGCAGCCATTTCCATGCAGTACGGCAGCGGGGAAGAAGCCCGGATGCGCCAGAGTGTATTCCAGTCCTTTGCCCTCATTGCGGGCATTGCAGTGGTGCTCAATGTGCTGGTGTATCTGGGGCTGAACGGCATTCTGTGGGTGCTGCGGGTGCCGGAAGAGATCATCCCCCTGATGAAGGAATACCTCGTCATTATTTTTCTGGGCATCACGGCTACCTTTTTGTACAACTATTTTGCCAACCTGCTGCGGGCCATCGGCAATTCGGTGGTGCCGCTGCTGTTTCTGGCCGTGTCGGCGGTGCTCAATGTGATCCTGGACCTGGTATGCGTGCTGGTGCTGCACTGGGGTGTGCGGGGCGCGGCGGCGGCCACAACTTTTTCCCAGTTTGTATCCGGCATTGGCATTGGGGTGTATACACTCCGCAAATTCCCGCAGCTGTGCCCCCAAAAGGAGGACTGCCGCTGGGATAAACAGAACCTGGCCAATATCCTGAACCTTTCGGTGATGACCAGCGTGCAGCAGTCCATTATGAACTTTGGCATCCTGATGGTGCAGGGCCTGGTCAACAGCTTTGGCACTGTGATCATGGCGGCCTTCGCGGCGGCGGTCAAGATCGACTCCTTTGCCTACATGCCGGTGCAGGACTTCGGCAATGCCTTCTCCACCTATGTGGCCCAGAATTACGGCGCAGGCCAGGCCGACCGCATCAAAAAGGGCATTCGCAGCGCAGGGCTGTGCAGTTCGGTGTTCTGCATCCTCATCAGTGTGCTGGTGTGTGCCTTTGCGGCGCCGCTCATGGGCATTTTCATCGACCCGGCCCAGACGGAGATCATTGCCGCCGGTGTGCACTACCTGCGCATTGAAGGTGCATGTTACATTGGCATCGGCATCCTGTTCCTGCTGTACGGTTACTACCGCGCCGTCAATCAGCCGCAGATGTCGGTCATTCTTACCATTGCCTCGCTAGGCACCCGTGTGGCGCTGGCCTACCTGCTGTCGGCCACCCCGCTGGGGGTTACCGGCATCTGGCTCAGCGTGCCCATTGGCTGGGCACTGGCGGATGCCATCGGCATTGGGTACTATCTCCGGCATAAGACAAAAACAGCATAAAGCAATGCCCCGGGTGCTGCCAAAAACTGCAGTGCCCGGGGCATTTTGCGCTCTTTACGTTATGTGGGACCTCAGGCGGCCTGTGCGGCTCTGCCGCGGGCACGCAGTTTGCTGCGCACCACCAGCAGGCAGATCAGGTGCACCAGTGCGGTCAGGATCCAGCTGATGGGATAGCTGATGTACAGCATGAAGGGAGTGCGGTTCAGCTGGAAGATGGTAGCAATCCACACCAGGCGCAGCAGGCAGCTGCCCACCAGGCTCACCACCATGGGCAGCACGCTGTAGCCCAGCCCGCGCAGGCTGCTAGCCAGCACATCCATGATGCCGCACAGCAGGTAGGTGCCGCAGATGATGCGCAGACGCTCCAGCCCGGCGGCCACCACGGCGGCATCCGAAGAGTAGAAATGCAGCAGGGTGTTTCCGGCCAGTGCGGCACCACCGCCCAGCAGAATGCCGGTGCAGACGGCGCACAGCAGGCAGTTGAGCATTACGCGGTCCAGGTTCTCATACTTGCGGGCACCGATGTTCTGGCTGGTAAAGGTCACGGCGGCCTGGGCGAAGGCATTCATGCCGGTGTAGACAAAGCCTTCCACGTTGGCCGAGGCGGAACTTCCTGCCACCACGGTGGAACCAAAGGAATTGATGGCGGACTGAATGACCACATTGGAAAGGCTGAACACGGTGCTCTGTAGCCCGGCGGGCAGGCCGATGAGCAGAATCTGTTTCAGCGCACCGGCGTGGAAGCCCAGCTTGCGCAGGTCCAGGTGCAGTGCGCCCTGCTCCCGCACCAGCATGGCCAGCACCATGCCGGCCGAGACCGTCTCACTGATGATGGTGGCCAGTGCCACACCGGCCACGCTCATGGAAAAGCCGATGACGAACACCAGGTTCAGCACCACATTGATCACACCGGCGGCGGCCAGGCAGTACAGCGGACGTTTGGTGTCGCCCACAGCGCGCAGCAGCGCACTGCTGAAGTTGTACAGCATGTTCATGGGCATTCCGATGAAGTAGATTTTCAGGTACAGGGACGAAAGGTCGATCACATCCTCCGGGCAGCTCATCAGTTCCAGCAGGCCCCGGGCGGCAAAAAAGCCCACAACAGCCAGCAGAATGCCGCTGACAAGGCCCAGTGTAACCGCCGTTTGCACGGTGTTCTGCACGCCGCGCTCATCCTTGGCACCAAAGCAGCGGGCTGCCACCACGTTGGCACCCAGCGAAAGGCCCACGAACAGGTTGACCAGCAGGTTGATCAGGGAACCGTTGGAGCCAACGGCGGCCAGAGCAGTGCTGCCTGCAAAACGGCCCACCACCACCACATCAGCGGCGTTGAACAGCAGCTGCAGAATGCTGGAAGCTGCCAGCGGCAGCGAAAACAGAATGATCTTTTGAAGCATCGGCCCGCTGGTCAGGTCTGCGGAACGGCTGGTTTGTGCCATGAAGAATGAACCTCCTTTTGGTCTTGTGCAAAGATTTATCATGAGAAAAAGAAACTTTTTTGAAAAGATAAAACCGAATGCATATTATAACGCGCCCTGCACAAAAAAACAAGCGGCATCGCTGAAAACTTAAAAAATCTTCAGCGATGCCGCAAAAAGGGCAGCAAGCTCTGTCTCTGCAGAAAAATGTTATTCTGTTTTTAACGTTTTCCAGTGTTCCGGCGCAGAAAAATCCTGCGTTTCGCCATCATCGGAGTACATGCGGCAGCAGGCATGGCCGTCTGCATCCGGGCAGCTCCACAGGGTAAGGTCTGCTTCGTCCAGCCGGGCGGTGCAGGCGGCAGGCTTTGCCACCGGCACGGCATGGCCCGGACGGATGAACAGCAGCACCTCGTTCAGTGCGCAGCGGATGTAATGGTGCCCGGCGGGCAGAAGTTCGGTGTCGTAGTCCTCCACGCTGCGCAGGCGGTAGAGCTTCATGGCTTCGGGCAGATAGACGTGGCGTCCGGTGCTGTTCTGGGTGTAGACGGGAGCGATCATCACGCCATCGCCCAGCAGCAGCTGATCCTGCACGGCGCGGGCATCGGCATCCTGCGGGAAGTCAAAGCCCAGCGGGCGGAAGTAGCCGGTGTTTTCCAAAGCTGCTTTCATGAACTCGCTGTACAGGTAGGGCAGCAGGGCATAGCGCAGGCGGATCATGTCCCGCAGGGCGGGCAGCTGGTCGGCGAAGCGGTAGTATTCCTGATTGCGCGTGCCTGCTGTGGAATGGTTGCGCATCAGCGGGGTGAACAGGCCGAATTCCAGCCAGCGCAGGGCCAGGTCCGGTGTGGCATTGCCGCTGAAGCCGCACAGGTCCGCGCCGCTGTACAAAAAGCCGCACATCTGCACATTGGGCATCATCTGGATGTTGGCCAGCAGCTGTGCCCAGGTGGAAGCGTTGTCGCCCAGCCAGATGCCGCCATAGCGGTGGCTGCCAATGAAACTGGAACGGCTGTACAGCAGGGTGCGTCTGCCGGGCCGCAGATCGCGGAAAGCCTCACCTGCCGCACGGGTCATATTGCCGCCATAGAGGTTGTGCACCCTGTCGTGGCGCACTCGCTGCCCGTTTACATCATGGTAGAAGCTGGCGTAGTCGGCAGGGCTGTTCATCAGGCCCATGACGCCGCCCACCACTTTGCCAAAGAACTCTTCCTGCTCAATATTGTCTTTCTGGCTCAGCTGTGCCATGTTGTCCACAAAGGCCTTGAGCCGGTCCGGGGAATAGAACAGGGCCGGTTCGTTCATATCGTTCCAGAAGCCTTCAATGCCGCAGTCGGTCAGCACCTTATACTTGTGTCCGAACCATTCCCGCACTTCCGGGCGCAGGAAGTCGGCAAAGTAAGCCTTGCCGGGCCAGACCGCTGCCACAAAGGGCGTGCCGTCTGCTTTGGTGCAGAAATATCCTTTTTCCAGCCCTTCGGTGCAGGTGGGGTCGTCCGGGTCAATGCGCACACCGGCATCAATGATCGGCACCAGCCGGATGCCCTGTGCCTTCATCTCGGCGGCAAGGGCGGCAAGATCGGGGAAGCGCTCTTTGTTCACCGTAAAATCAGCGTAGCCCTGCATATAATCAATGTCCAGCACCACCATATCCAGCGGCATGTCGTTTTCACGGTACTGGCGGGCTACTTCCCGCACATCATCGGCGGTCTTGTAGCCCCAGCGGCTCTGGGCCAGGCCAAAGGCCCATTTGGGCGGGATATAGCTGCGCCCGATGAGCTGCCGGAACTGGCGGCAGATGTCATTGGGGTTTTCACCGGTCAGGATGTACAGGTCATAGTCCGGTTCTTCGGTGCGGAACCGCAGGATGCTGTATTCAGTGTAGCCGATATCGTAATATACTTTTCCCGGGAAATCTACAAACACGCCAAAGCAGCGCTGGCCAAGGCCCTCGTCCACCAACAGGAAATTGTGCGCACCGTAATAGGAAAGCTTGTCCTCTCCGTGGTGGGATTCATCGGTATTGTTGGCAATGTAATGCCAGCCGCGCTTGTTGATGCCGCGGGGCATCTCGCCGAGGCCGTATACAATGGTGTCCTCTGCCATGGTGTACTGCCAGCTGCCGTCCTTGTCTGCCGTGAAAAAGGGTACCTCCCCGGCGGCTGCGGGGATCTGCTGCACCACGCTGCCGGTGGGCAGGGGAGAGCCAAAACGAAAACGCTGGATCATAGGAAACCTCCTTTTTCCTTTATCTTACGCCGGGCCGTCCCGCAAAACAAGAGACAAAACCGGCGCTTTTTTACCACAAAACCGGCATCCGGGGGCACAAACTGTAAAAATACAGGCGCAAACGGGAGAATCAAATTGAAAAATCCGGCCCATGCTGTTATACTGAAACAGTATTTTGTGAAATTATGATCGGAGGGATCATTTGTGTATCGCAAGGGAATCAAGCGCCTGTTGGCCGTGGTGCTGTCGCTGTGCGGCATGGTGTGCCTGTCGTGGCTGTTCCTGATCCTGGCCATTGCCATTAAGCTGGACTCGCCCGGCCCGGTGTTCTTCAAACAGAAGCGGGTGGGCATCCACAAAAAGCATTTCTACATTTTAAAGTTCCGCACCATGCGCATCGACACGCCCCACGATATGCCCACCCATCTGCTCCACGATCCGGACCAGTATATCACCCGCATGGGGCATTTCCTGCGCAAGACCAGCCTGGACGAGCTGCCCCAGATGTGGAACATCTTTGTGGGCGATATGGCGGTCATCGGCCCGCGCCCGGCGCTGTGGAACCAGTATGATCTGCTGGCAGAGCGTGACAAATACGGTGCCAACGATGTGCGCCCGGGTCTGACCGGCTGGGCACAGATCCATGGCCGCGATGAGCTGGAAATTGCGGAAAAAGCCAGGCTGGATGGCTGGTATGTGAAGCATCTGAGCTTTGGGCTGGACATAAAGTGCTTTTTTGGCACCATTGCTGCAGTGCTCAAACATGACGGCGTGGTGGAAGGCGGCACCGGCACTCTTCACGAGGAGAAGAAGGATTAAGTTTGCACTTGTCGCAGGCCAACGGAGAGCTTTCTCCGCGAATAGCCCGGGACTCCAGTCCAGCCCCAACGCATACGCGCCGGGGCCCCACCCCCAGGACATTCACCGGAGAAACTCTCCATCGTCCTGCTGGGTGAGCTGCAACTTCTAATAGCAGGACGGCAGGAAGTTTCGCTGAGGACCGTCCGCTGGGGTGGGACCCTGTTGCCGCAGGCAATAGGGCGGGCGATGGAATGGCCTGCAACGATGACGACCGCCGCCAGTGGCGGAAACAGGGAGACGTTGTTGGGGCCGCGGCCAGCAAGATGCGAGCGTAAGCGAAGCAACTGCTGGGTGCCGCAACCCGTATTCGTGTCCGAAGAGAAAGCTTCCTGATGGCCTGCTGGTGAGCCGGAAAGCGGCCAGATAACAGGCAGAATCGCCATTTCTCTTGATTTATCCCCTGAAAAGCGTATAATAAAACAGTACACAAGATGTTAAAGGAGGATTCCTACATGGAACGCACCTATATCAACGAGGCCCAGAAGGCCATCGGCGGCACGGTCAAGGTGCAGGGATTTATCGAGAACCTGCGCAACAGCAAGTACATGGCCTTCATCGTGCTGAAGGATATTACCGGTAAGCTGCAGATCACGGTGGAAAAGGCAGACCACCCTGAACTGGTGGAGACCATCGACAAGCTCACCCCGGATTCCGTTATCACGGTTACCGGCAAGGTGATGGAGAACGATTACGTCAAGATGGGCGGCGTGGAGATGATCCCCGAGTCCATTGAGATCGAAAGCATTGCCGACCCGCTGCCCATCGTCCGCAAGGAGATCGCAGCCACCAAGAAAAAGAAGGCAGTGGAGCGCTCCAGCATCGACCAGCGCATTGATTACCGCTGGATCGACCTGCGCACCGATGAGAACCAGCTGATGTTCAAGGCCCAGAGCTGCTTTGTCAACGCCATGCGCAAGTTCCTGCTGGACCGCAACTTCATCGAGATCCACACCCCCAAGCTGATTGCGGCTGCCAGCGAGAGCGGCTCCGAGGTGTTCAAGGTGGATTACTTCGACCGCAATGCCTACCTGGCCCAGAGCCCGCAGTTCTACAAGCAGATGGCCATGGCTGCCGGTTTTGAGCGCATCTTCGAGACCGGCCCCGTGTTCCGCGCCGAGAAGAGCTACACCAACAAGCACTCCACCGAGTTCTCCGGTTTTGACCTGGAGTTCAGCTACATCACTTCCTTCAAGGACGTGATGAAGATGGAAGAAGAACTGCTCACCGCTGGCCTGCAGGCTGTCAAGGACAACTACGGCGATCAGATCAAGGAGCTGTTCGGCCAGGAAGTCATTGTTCCCACCACGCCGTTCCCCGTAGTCAAGCTGGCTGACCTGTACAAGGGTCTGGAAGAAGAGTTCGGCTACACCGTGGATGAGAGCGAGAAGGGCGACCTGACCACTGAGGCCGAGCGCCTGAGCTACGAGTGGGTGAAGAAGCACTACGGCCACGAATTCCTGTTCATCACCGACTACTCCGCCGAGAAGCGTGCGTTCTACCACATGCGCGACGAGAACGGCGTGCCCCAGGGCTACGACCTGATCTGGCGCGGTGTCGAGATCACCACCGGTGCCCAGCGTGAGCACCGCTATGAGGTGCTGAAGAAGCAGGCCGAGGAAAAGGGTCTGGCCGAGGATGTCAAGTTCTATCTGGAGTTCTTCCAGTACGGCTGCCCGCCCCACGGCGGCTTTGGCCTGGGCATCGACCGCCTGACCATGCTGCTGTGCGGTCTGAGTATCAAGGACGCGGAGTTCCTGTTCCGCGGCCCCAACCGTCTGACCCCGTAATTGTAAAACAGATCTGCAAGGCTCCCGTGCTGCTGGCATGGGAGCCTTTTTTGTCATAGCAGCCCTTTCCGAATCATACGATACAACGAGCGAACCGGCGCAGACCGGTGCGCAGCGCAACAGGAAGGGGAGAGCGAGTTTGGACAAACAACAGCAAAGCAGCATCTGCCGCGAGATCGGCGCACGCACCGGCGGAGACATTTACATTGGGGTGGTCGGCCCGGTGCGCAGCGGAAAATCCACCTTTATCAAACGTTTTATGGAGCAGCTGGTGCTGCCGGTGATGGACGCCGCCGATGCCCGGGTGCGTGCCCGGGATGAGCTGCCCCAGTCGGCGGCGGGGCGCACCATTATGACCACCGAGCCAAAGTTCATTCCGGAAAAGGCAGTGCCCCTGCAGCTGGAAGGCGGCGGGGAATGCCGGGTGCGGCTGATCGACTGCGTGGGATACATGGTGGAGGGGGCAATGGGCCACGAGGAGGACGAAAAGCCCCGCATGGTCAAAAGCCCCTGGTTTGAAGAAGAAGTGCCTTTTGATCTGGCCGCCGAGACCGGCACCCGCAAGGTGATCCGGGAGCACTCCACCATTGGCATCGTCATTACAACGGACGGCACCGTAAGTGACATTCCCCGGGCGGGCTACGCAAAAACCGAGCGGCGCATTGTGGAAGAGCTGGACGCCCTGGGCAAGCCCTATGTGATCCTGCTCAACAGCACCCACCCGGATGCCCCGGAGACCCGGCAGCTGGCCGAGGGCATGGCGCGGGACTACGCCCACACAGTGCTGCCGGTGAGCTGTGTGGACCTGGACGCCGCCGCGCTGGGGGATATCCTGCGGCAGGTGCTGTACGAGTTCCCGGTGCAGGAACTGGATTTTGCCCTGCCCGGCTGGGTGAATCGGCTGGAAACCGACCACTGGCTGCAGGCCCAGGTGTATGCAGCCGCCATGCAGCTGGCAGAGCAGGTGACCCGCATGAAGGATATCCCTGCCGGCAGCACCGAAGTTCTGCCGGACTGCGAGGCAGTGCAGCAGTCGGCGGTAAGCGGCATGGACCTTGCAAACGGCAGCGTGCGCATTGCCGTGGAGCTGCGGCCGGATATTTTTTACAAGGTGCTCAGTGAACAGACCGGTTTGGAGATCGGGGACGAAGCCGGGCTGATGCCCTGCATCATGGAGCTGGCCCAGGCCAAGCGGGCCTATGAGAAGGTGCGCAGCGCGCTGGAACAGGTGGAAGCCACCGGTTATGGCATTGTCATGCCAACCATGGAAGAACTGCAGCTGGAACAGCCGGAAATCGTGCAGCAGGGCGGGCGCTACGGCGTCCGGCTGGAAGCATGCGCCCCCTCCATTCACATGATGAAAGCCACCATCCACACGGAACTCAGCCCCATTGTGGGCACCGAAAAACAGAGCGAGGAACTGGTGCGCAGCCTGCTGGCTGATTTTGCGGATGACCCGGTCAAGCTGTGGCAGTCCAACATTTTTGGCAAAAGCCTGCACGAGCTGGTGAACGAAGGCCTGCAGAACAAACTGCTGCACATCCCGCAGGAGGCCCGCACCCAGCTGCAGGGCACGCTGGAAAAAGTGATCAATGAAGGCTGTACCGGGCTGATCTGCATTCTGATTTGATTTTTTATTGAGAATAGCCGCCGCTTCGATCTGGCTATAAATGGCGGAATTTCATTATTTTATTTGCGGTTTGGAAGTGTCTACGGACACTTCTAAACCGCTTTTTCACGAGAAGGGCCCGAATTCCAAACTGCATTTTCCCTTACGACCATTGCTGTGAAAACCAAAAAACGGAAAAGTCCGCAGACTTTTCCGTTTTTTGAATAGAAAAATAATTCCGCTGAATGTGGCCGGAGCGAAGCGGCGGTCCTTTCAAACAGTCACTTTTCTTCCTCGGTCAGCTTGTTGATGAGCAGTTCGTAGATCTCGTTGCCCTTCAGGATGAACTGCTTTTTCACCAGTTCGGCGGTCAGGCGGTCCGGCATACCCAGGTCCAGACAGAACAGATCCTGGTCCAGCCCTTTTACCGTGCAGCGGATGGTGCAGTGGCCGTCCGCCTTTTCGGTGATGCTGGCGCTGTACTTGGCTTCCTTGCGTGCCCAGGTCTGGCAGCGCAGCACGGCGGCCACGGCGCGCTCCCGCACGCTGCGGGGCAAATCATAGGCCAGCTCCTGTGCCACCTTGCGGCCTTTTTCGGTGATGGTATACACATTGTCCTTCACCGTGACCAGCTGCTGGCGGGTGATATCGTCCAGGCAGGAGCCGATCTCAAAATAGTTGACCAACTCTTC
The DNA here is from genome assembly GCA_963646665.1 of Bacteroides sp. CAG:545. Classification (GTDB taxonomy): domain Bacteria; phylum Bacillota; class Clostridia; order Oscillospirales; family Ruminococcaceae; genus Faecalibacterium. The sequence goes on along the minus strand of CAVIXY010000021.1, from coordinate 16,173 downwards.
GCCCACCAGTGCGTTTTCAATCTCCTGCCGGGCAATGGGTCCGGCATTTTTTACCAGATAACACAGCAGCAGCCGGATCTCGGTGCTGCTGGTCAGCCCGCCGGGGCGTACACCGGCGGTAAAAGCATCATTGGCGGCCATCGTTCGCTCCATCCCCTTTGCATTTCCGCGTTTTCAAACGATCTGTTTCTTATAGTATAAAGGGTTTTACACCGGATTGCAAGCCGCAGCGGTAAAATCCGTCTCGATCCGCTTGGAGCATTCCGGCGTGGAGTACACCCACCGGTCCAGGTGCCCTTCGGTGACAAAGTACTGCAGGTCGAACCGGTGGCGCTGGTTCAGGTTGTGGTTTACGATCACCAGTTTGATCTTCATTTTTTCCGGCAGAATATTTTTAATGTAAACGCTCACAGCCTGCCCGGGGGTCAGGTTGGCACAGCTCTCGGCCAGACCGGCCAGGTTGGGTGCGATCTCAATGAAGGTGCCGTATTCTTCCACGCTGCGCACAATGCCCACCACGGTTTCGCCCACGGTAAAACCGGCGGCGTTTTCGGCCCAGGTGCCCAGCAGTTCCCGGATGGTCAGCACGAAACGGCCCTGCACATCCCGACTTTTGATGGCGCACAGGATCTGCTGCCCCACGCTGACCCGGTCGGCGGGGGAGGAGATGCGGCTTACAGATAGGCAGTCGATGGGCAGCAGGGCGCTGATGCCGCAGCCCACATCGCAGAAGGCGCCAAACGGCTCAATGTGGGTCACGGTGCAGGGCAGAATGTCGCCGGGGGAAAGGGTGTCCAGATAATTGGCCTTGCACAGCCGCTGGGCCTCGGCCCGGGAGAGCCGGTAAAACGGCTGGCCGTCCGCATCGGTTTCCAGTGCTTCGATCAAAAAGCAGGTGGGGCGGCCCACCCGGGTCAGCACGGCAATGTCCCGCACGTTTCCGGTCTCGGCCCCATCGGCGCACTGGGCAAAGGGCATCACGGCGCGGATGCCGCCCAGCTCAAAGCGCAGCTGGCGCTGGGTGTCAAAGGCAAGGGCAGTGGCCTGCAGAATTTCATGGTTTGCCATGGCGGTGCGCAGTTCGGCCGGAGAGAGCCGGGCAGCAGAGCGGTAATTGCTTTCGGTACGGTACGTTTGCATCATGTTTTGTTCCTCTTTCTGTGTGATTTTGGGTTCTGGCCGGTGCGGCAAGAGGCACCGGCCGGTTCTTACTTCAACGATATGCACCCGGCGTGGCAGATATTTGCATTTTGCGCGCGTTTGCATTATACTATATCTGTATGCGCAGGCAGAAAGCAGCTGCTGTGTGCCCGCGCAGCCAGAGCCTGCCGCTGCGGCAGGCAGAAGGGAGCGACCAACGTTATGGACATTGCTGTGGGCGATACCATTCTCACCCGCAAAAAGCACCCCTGCGGGGCTTCCAGCTTTGAAGTGCTGCGTGTGGGCATGGATTTTAAGATCCGCTGCACCGGCTGCGGGCGGGAAGTGATGCTGCCGCGTGCCAAAATTGAAAAGAACATCAAAAAGGTGGTCAAACCGGGCGCAGTCTAGTGCCCGGTGCCGCACACATTCCTGAAACGCTGGAAGGAGACAATTGCCTGTATGCCTGATCTGTACGCCCAAATGGAGGCCGTGTGCCGCCGGTTTGAAGAACTTTCCGTCCGGCTGAACCAGCTCCAGACGGCAGCTGACCCGGCGCTGTTCCGCCGCCTGATGCGGGAATACCACGATGCGGAGCCTGTGGTGCAGGCCTACCGCGCCTGGCAGACTGCACAGGACCACCTGGCCCAGGCAAAAGCCCTGCTGGACGAACCCGGCTCGCTGGATGCGGACTTCAAACAAATGGTACAGCAGGAAATCGGCGAAAAAAGTCAAGATGTGGAAAAGCTGGAAAATAATCTCAAAATTATGCTGCTGCCCAAGGATGAAAACGAGGGCAAGAACGTCATTGTGGAGATCCGTGGCGGGGCAGGCGGCGAGGAAGCCGCCCTGTTTGCCCACAGCCTGCTGCGCATGTACACCATGTATGTGCAGAGCCGCGGCTGGGCCATGGAGCTGCTCAACCTGAACGAGACCGAACTGGGTGGTGTGAAGGAAGCCATTTTCTCTGTGGATGGGGCTGGGGCCTACAGCCGCCTGAAGTACGAAAGCGGTGTGCACCGGGTGCAGCGTGTGCCCGAAACCGAGACCCAGGGCCGCATCCACACCTCCACGGCCACCGTGGCGGTGATGCCCCAGGCCGATGAAGTGGATTTTGCGCTGGACATGAAGGACCTGCGCATTGACACCTTCCGGTCCTCCGGTGCAGGCGGCCAGCACATCAACAAGACATCCAGTGCCATCCGGGTGACGCATATTCCTACCGGCATGGTGGTGGAGTGCCAGAACGAGCGCAGCCAGTTCCAGAACAAGGACAAAGCGCTGGAAATTCTGCGCAGCCGCCTGCTGGCCCGGAAGCAGAAGGAACAGCAGGATGCCATCAACGCCAGCCGTCAGGGGCAGGTGGGCACCGGCGACCGCAGCGAAAAGATCCGCACCTACAACTTCCCGCAGGACCGCTGCACCGATCACCGCATCGGCCTGACCGTGCACAATCTGGCTAAGATCATGGACGGCAACCTGGATGAAGTGATTGATGCCCTTGCCACCCGTGAGCAGGCAGAAAAGCTGCAGAAACTGGGAAATTAAGCTGGCAAGCAATCACACTTTACAGATAGAAAGAACGATGAACCGTATGAAACTGAAAACTGAGGTTCTGCCCGCCAACCGGGCAGAAAGCATTGAAAAGGCTGCTGCCCTGCTGCGCAGGGGTGAGCTGGTGGCCCTGCCTACCGAGACGGTGTACGGCATTGCCGCCGATGCCCGCAACGGTGAGGCCGTAAAAAAGATTTTTGTGGCCAAGGGCCGCCCGCAGGACAATCCCCTGATCGTACATGTCACCGGGCCGGAGATGCTGCCCGGCCTTGTCAGCGAGGTGCCGGAGCGTGCTCAGCTGCTGATGGCAGCGTTCTGCCCCGGGCCGCTTACCATTATCATGCCCCGCGGCCCGGAAGTGGCGGCCGAGTGCTGTGCCGGGCTGGATACCGTGGGCATCCGGATGCCCAGCCACCCGGTGGCCCGGGCGGTCATTGAGCAGAGCGGCTGCGCCTTTGCGGCCCCCAGCGCCAACCTGTCGGGCAAACCCAGCCCCACCAATGCGCAGGATGTGTTCACCGATATGGATGGCCGCCTGCCCCTGATCCTGGACGGCGGCGAGTGCGATGTGGGCGTGGAAAGCACGGTGGTATCGGTGGTGGGCGACAAGCCCACTCTGTTCCGCCCCGGCCACATCACGCTGGAAGACCTGGAACGTGCCCTCGGCGAAGAGGTGGAGGTGTCCAAGGCCATTCTGGAAAAGCTGCCCGAAGGTGCCGTGGTGCGCAGCCCCGGCATGAAATACAAGCACTACGCCCCCAAGGCGGACGTGACCCTGCTGAACGGCAGCTTTGAGCAGTTCAAGGCCTATGTGGACGCCCACATGGATCAGAACCCCAGCTGCCTGTGCTTTACCGGCGAAAGCGAAAAGCTGGGCATGCCCTGCGTGGAGTATGGCCGCGAGGGCGATGGGGCCGACCAGGCCAAGCACATCTTCCGTTCCCTGCGGGCGCTGGATGAGCAGGGTGATGCGGTGGTGTATGCCCGCTGCCCCCAGAAGGACGGCCTGTCCATGGCAGTGTACAACCGCCTGATCCGCGCCGCCGCCTTCCGGGTGATCGACCTATGATCGCGCTGGGCATCACGGGCCGCAGCGGCTGCGGCAAATCCACGGTCACGGCGGTGTTTGCGGCCCATGGCGTGCCGCTGGCGGATGCCGACCAGCTCAGCCGTGAGATCCTGCAGCCCGGTTCGCCGCTGCTGCCGGCGCTGGCAGAGCGGTTTGGGGCAGACATTTTAAAGACAGACGGCACGTTGGACCGCCGCCTGCTGGCAGACCGGGCTTTTGCCACGCCGGAAGGCAAGGCAGCTCTGGACGGGGTGACCCATCCGGAGATCGTGCGGCGCATCCGGGCCGCAAAACAGGAAGCTCAGGCAGCCGGGCACCGGTTGTTTGTGCTGGACGGTGCGGTGATCGTGGGCACGGCGGCACAGGCCGAATGCGACCGGCTGTGCGTGGTCACGGCACCGTTTGAAACCAGCGTGGCCCGCATTGTGGTGCGGGACGGCATCGCGCCGGAAATGGCAGCTCGCCGCCTGAACGCCCAGACGCCGGAAGCAGTTCTGACAGCGCAGGCCGATTATATCCTGCGCAATGATTCTACGGTGGAGCAGCTGCAGGCTGCAGCTGCCCGCCTGTGTGATGCACTTCTTCAGGAAGGAGGTGGGTCTGACCGGCTTTGAGCGAACAATTTGAAAAAGAACAGGACGGCCTGCCGCGGTACGACCCGGCAGCCGCCCACGAGCGCCGCGTGGCCCGTGCGGCAGCCCGCCGCCGTGCAGAGCAGCGCCGCCGCAAACGCAGGGTGCGCCTGCTGGCAGTGTGTCTGCTGGCTTTGGTGCTGGCCTTTGCCGCCCCGCGCCTGTGGCGGAAGGCAGAGCAGCTGCTGTACCCCCGCAAGTACGATGCGGCTGTGCAGCAGTGGGCGCAGACCTACGACCTGGACCCGCTGCTGGTGGATGCCTTTATCCGCACCGAGAGTGGGTTTGACCCGGAGGCTACTTCCAGTGTGGATGCCCGGGGCCTGATGCAGATGACCGAGGAAACCTTCCTCTGGCTGCGCAGTAAGATTGCGGAAGGGGAAGGGCTGGAATTTGCAGACCTCTACGACCCGGACACCAGCATCCGGTTCGGGTGCTACTACCTGCACCTGTGCATGGAGCGCTACAAAGGGGACGTGGCCACAGCGGCAGCGGCCTACCACAGCGGCTGGGGCACGGTGGACAATCTGCTGCGGATGGAGGAACACTCCACCGATGGCGAGACCCTGCAGGGCTTTCCGTACAACCAGATGCACCACTATGTAAACAAGATCACCGCCTGTTACGATGCCTATCAGCGCATCTATGCAGGCAAATGATAAAGTAAGGAGAATGTTAAAATGAGCGAAAAACTTTCTGCCAAGCAGTATGCAGAGCAGCTGCTCTACAAGCCCGAGTACGCCGCCGACAAGCAGGCGGACGTGAAGGAGAAGGCCGCCGCCTTTGCCGAGGGCTACAAGCACTTCCTGGACCATGCCAAGACCGAGCGCGAAGCCGCTGCCACCAGCGAGCAGATGCTGCTGGAAGCCGGTTACAAGAAGTTTGAGCCGAAAAAGACCTACGCTCCCGGCGAAAAGATCTACTTTATCCAGCAGAACAAGGCCGTTGTGGCCGCTACCATCGGTCAGAAGCCCTATGAAGAGGGCTTCCGCCTGGTGATCGCCCACATCGACAGCCCCCGCCTGGATCTGCGCCCGAACCCGCTGTACGAGTCCGATCATCTGAGCTACTTCAAGACCCACTACTACGGCGGCATCCGCAAGTATCAGTGGGGCACCATGCCGCTGGCCATCCACGGCGTGTTTACCCGCGCCGATGGTTCCAGCGTGTCCTTCTCTGTGGGCGAGGACGAGAACGACCCCGTGTTCTGCATCACCGACCTGCTGCCGCACCTGGGTGCCGAGCAGAACGACCGCAAGCTCAGCGAGGGCATCAAGGCAGAGGAACTGAACGTGCTGATCGGTTCCGATGCCGTGCAGGACGAGGATGTGAAGGAAGCCGTCAAGCTGAACACCCTGATCCTGCTGCACGAGAAGTACGGCATCACCGAGCGCGACTTCACCCGCGCGGAGATCGAAGTGGTGCCCGCCCATAAGGCCCGTGACGTGGGCTTTGACCGCTCCATGGTGGGCGGCTACGGCCACGATGACCGTGTGGATGCTTACCCCGCCCTGGTGGCCGAGATCGAGACCAAGAACCCGGTGCACACCACCGTCTGCGTGCTGACCGATAAGGAAGAGATCGGCTCCGATGGCGTGACCGGTATGCAGAGCATGTATGTGTTCCACTTTATGCAGCTGCTGTGCCGTGCTGCCGGGCAGGACGACATCCTTGCCTTCCAGAACAGCGTGTGCCTGTCCGCAGATGTTACCGCCGCCTACGACCCGTCCTGGGCCGGTGCCTTTGAGCCGAAGAACGGTACCTATGCAGGCCGCGGCGTGGCCTTCTTCAAGTACACGGGCAGCCGCGGCAAGAGCTCTGCCAGCGATGCCAACGCCGAGCTGGTGGGCGACATCACCCGCCTGCTGGATGCCAACAACGTGGCATGGCAGATCGGTGAGCTGGGCCGCCTGGACCTGGGCGGCGGCGGCACCATTGCCAAGTATGTGGCCAACCGCGGCATTCCCGTGCTGGACATCGGCGTGCCGGTGCTGTCTATGCACTCTCCGTTTGAGGTCATCCACAAGACCGACCTGTACATGGCATACCGCACCTTCGCTCTGTTCTACCAGGCTGCGGACTGATTTCTGACACATAAAAAGAACCGGCGGCTGCCCAGGCAGCTGCCGGTTCTTTTTTGCTCTCAGGGCAGGGGCAGTGCCTCGGCCACCGTCAAAAAGGTGTAGCCGTTGTCGGCATACCAGCGGATGATGTCTGGCAGGGCCTCGGCGGTGGTGCGGGTGGTGCTGGAATCGTGCATTAGCACCACGCAGTGGGTCTGTTCGCTGGTTTCCCGCACCACGTTGCGGCAGATGGTGCTAGCGCTGGGGTGGCCGCCCACGGCATCCTCGGCGCAGACGTTCCAGTCCACCCACTGGAAGCCTTTTTGCTCCACCTCGGTTTTTAGCTGCTTCATCAGCCCTTTGCCGCCGTAGCGGCGGCTCACCGTGTTGGTGCTGCCGCCCGGAAAGCGCAGGTAGCGGATGCTCTCCGCATCCACATAGGGGGCAATGCGTTCCTTCAGCAGGGCAATGTCATTCCAGTAGGCCTCGCTGCTGCGGTAGATATCACTGTACTCGTGGGAGGCTGAGTGCAGGGCAATCTGATGCCCGGCGGCAGCGGCTTCGGTGAGCAGGGGCAGATAGGTTTCGTTGTAATCGGTGGCTACCACAAAAAAGGTGGCGTGCACCCCGGCTTCGTTCAGGGCCGAGAGCACGGCAGGGGTCGTTTTGCTGGGGCCGTCATCAAAGGTCAGGCAGACCCACTTTTCCGGCAGGGCTGCAGGCACCGGCTGCGGTGCAGAAGCCGCCGGAGAGAGGGCGGAAGTGTCCGGGGCGGGGGTCAGGTCCGTCTGGGTGCAGACGGCCTGCGGGTGGACTGGCATCAGAAGCCCCAGAAAAAAGGCAGCGGCTCCCGCCAGAACCAGCGCGGCGCGGCGGATGGTCCGCCGCCGGAAGGGCAGCGCGGAAAGCTTCATACAGCAAAACCTCCCTTTGTGTTGGGTTGCAGCTTGGGTGGACACAGTTATAGCATATGACTGTCGGAAAAAACTATGAAAACCCAGGGGCATCCCTGCGCAAGGGGAGAAAACTTACTGTGCGCAGTACAGCAGCGGCTTGTATTCTGTCTTTGAATTTTGCTGTTTGCGCAGAAAAAGCCGCCTTTTCGGCCTGCGGCAGGCAAAAAAGACGGCTTTTGTACAAAAATTTTCAGGCTTCCGGGTCCTCCGGGGCTTCCATAGCGTTGAACCGCTCCAGGAAGCTGTGCTCCACGCCCTCGGATTTGTAGCCGGGCATGGTGTCCAGCGCCACGGCGTGAATGCTGCGGAAGATGCTGTTTTCAATGTTGGGGTTGTCGCGCTTCAGGCGGCGCAGCAGGGTTTTGACCTCCTGCCGCTTGGAACCGCCGCCGCCGTTGTCGCACATGGTGCAGTTTTCGGTAAAGCGGCAGGCACACTGGATGAATTCCAGCTCATTGTAGCGCTTCCAGGCCAGAATATCCTCTTCGTGAATGCAGTACATGGGGCGGATCAGGGTCATGCCGGGAAAGCTGGTGCTGTGCAGCTTGGGCGGCATGGCCTGCAGCTGGGAGCCGTAGAACATGCTCATCACGGTGGTCTCGATCACATCGTTGAAGTGGTGGCCCAGCGCAATTTTGTTGCAGCCCAGTTCCTTGGCCTTGCTGTACAGGTGGCCGCGGCGCATCCGGGCGCAAAGGTAGCAGGGGTTCTTGTCCGTATTGTTGGCCACGGCAAAAATGTTGCTTTCAAAAATGGTCACGGGAATGTGCAGCAGCTCGGCGTTGGACTCGATCTTCTGGCGGTTGATCTCGTTGTAGCCGGGGTCCATGACCAGAAACACCAATTCAAAGGGTACATCGCTGTGGCGCTGCAGCTCTTGCATGAGCTTGGCCATCAGCATGGAGTCTTTGCCGCCGGAAATACACACGGCAATGCGGTCGCCGGCCTGCACCAGCTCGTAGCGCTTGACCGCCACGATGAAGGGCGTCCACAGCTCTTTACGATATTTTTTGATGATGCTTCGTTCAATCAGCTGATAGGGTTCCAGATTCTTTTTCATTCCATACCTCTGTGATGATTTACGGCTGTGTCAGCGCGTGGTAACAGGCATCGAACGCCTGCAGAAATTCAGTGATCTCCTGCTCGGTGGTGCGGTGGCTCAGGCTGATGCGCCAGGACGAAAGGGCGTTGCGGCGGTCGTGGCTCACGGCAAACACCGCCCGGGAGGGCAGCCCGTCCGAAGAGCAGGCCGACTTGACCGAGACGCACACGCCGTGGGCATCCAGTTCCCGCTGGAACACGGTGCCCTTTACGTTCTGCACGCTCAGGTTCAGGATCTGCGGCACAGCGTTCGCCGGGCTGTTGATGCGCACCTTGGGGTACCGGGCAAGCTCGGTGCGCAGGCGGGTGTTCAGGGTGCGGATGTACTCCATCCGCTGGGGCAGCTCGGTCAGGGCCTTATCCAAAGCCAGGGCCAGCGAGCAGGCCAGCGCCACGGTGGGGGTGCCGCTGCGGTAGATGGTGGTGCTCTCGCCGCCGTGGATCAGCGGTTCCAGGGCCAGGCCCCGCCGCTTGACCAGCACGCCGATGCCGTTCAGCCCATAGAACTTGTGGGCGGTCAGGCTCAGGGTGTCGATGCCGTCAAAGGCAGGGAGAGGCAGCTTGCCCACCGCCTGGGTGGCGTCCACATGCAGGTGGCAGTGCGGGTATTCCTTTACAAGGGCAGCGATTTCGGCCACCGGCTGCACCACGCCCAGCTCGCTGTCCACTGCTGTTACAGCCACCAGCACCGTGTCCGGCCGCAGCAGTTCCCGCAAATGGGCCAGGTCCACGGTGCCGTCCTGCTTGATGTCCACAAGGTCGATCTCATAGCCCTGCTCCTGCAAGGCAGTCAGGCTGCCGCTTACCGAAGAATGCTCCAGCGGGGTGGAGATGATGTGCCGCCCGTTGTGGCGCTCCAGCCTGGCAATGCTCTTGATGGCAAAGTTGTTGGCCTCGCTGGCACCGGATGTATAAATGATCTCCGCCGGCTGCACGCCCAGGCTGTGGGCAATGCTCTGGGTGGCTTCGTCTATGGCTGCCTTGGCGGCGGCACCGGCCTGATGCCGGGAATTGGCGTTGCCGGGGCAGGTGCGCTCCACTTCACAAAAGCGCTGCAGCACATCCTCGTCCACCGGGGTGTTGGCGGAATAGTCCAGATAGATCATGGAACCTCCTGATTGCACGACATACAAAGAAACATAGCAGGCTACTATTATAGTATGCTTTTGGCCGGATTGCAAGAAAATCCAGTAAAAAGGTTGCGGAGGACAGCAGAATCTGCTATACTCTACAGAAGAGCTGCAGGGCAGGCATTTTGCCCGGCAGCCTGCCGGAGCGGTTCCGGCGGTTTGGAAATGCTTGGAAGAAAGGGGCGGACGGTATGCGGAAGAATCATCGGCTGCGCGGTTCCGGTTCTGTTTTTTCCAAGCGGAATCATTGTTCCCCAATTTCAGAGGCACTGCCGTTTTAAACGGCAATGCCTCTTTTTTTGGGCCAACGCAGGAGGTATACGGATTCATGAGTGAAAAAATCGACTACTCCAAGGGCATTTACGATGCCCGGCAGCTGGGCGCTGGCCGCATGTTCATTCTGGGCGTGCAGCACATGTTTGCCATGTTCGGCGCAACGGTGCTGGTGCCGCTGCTCACCGGCCTGAGCGTTTCCACCACGCTGCTGTGTGCAGGTCTGGGCACGCTGCTGTTCCATCTGATCACCAAAAAGAAGGTGCCCGCTTTCCTGGGTTCCTCGTTTGCTTACCTGGGCGGCTTTTCCATTGTGGCTCCCATGCTGGCAGATGCAGACGGCAACCTGACTGTAGCCAACACCAAAATGCTGCCTTACGCCTGTGCAGCCATTGCCTTCTCGGGCCTGGTGTACCTGGCGGCCAGCCTGCTCATTTCCACCTTTGGCATCCGCCGCATCATGAAGTTCTTCCCGCCGGTGGTCACCGGCCCCATCATCATCTCCATCGGCCTGATCCTGGCCCCTTCTGCCATCAGCAACTGCCAGGCCAACTGGCTGCTGGCCTTTGTGGCACTGGGCGTGGTCATCATCTGCAACATCTGGGGCAAGGGCATGGTCAAGATTCTGCCCATCCTCATCGGCGTGCTGGTGTCCTATGCGGTGGCACTGGTTACCGGTGCCGTGGACTTCCAGAAGATCGCCGATGCAGCCTGGTTCGGCATTCCGCTGCATAAGGACGCCATGGGCCTGTTTGCCATTGACGGCAGCCCCGAGTTCATCAGCGCTCTGTTCACCATCATTCCCATCGCACTGGCAACCATGATGGAGCATGTGGGCGACATTGCCGCCATCAGCGCCACCGTGGGCCACAACTACATCAATGATCCCGGCCTGAACCGCACCCTGCTGGGTGACGGCCTGGCTACCACCATGGCCGGCCTGCTGGGCGGCCCGGCCAACACCACCTACGGCGAGAATACCGGCGTGCTGGCCCTGAGCAAGATCTACGACCCCCTGGTCATCCGCATTGCGGCTGTGCTGGCTATTATCCTGAGCTTCAGCCCCAAGTTTGAGGCGGTGATCAACACCATTCCCACCGGCATCATCGGCGGCATCAGCTTTGTGCTGTACGGCATGATCTCTGCCATTGGCGTGCGCAACGTGGTGGAGAACCGTGTGGACTTTACCAACAGCCGCAACCTGATCGTGGCTGCCGTGATCCTGGTGTGCGCACTGGGCTTCAACTCGGTGGGCGGCGTCAGCTTTGCCATTGCCGGTGTTACCATCAACCTGTCCGGCCTGGCCATTGCCGCCATTGCCGGCATTCTGCTCAACGCCATTCTGCCTGGCAACGACTATGAGTTCGATGCTGCCGATGGCTCCGAGGCTGCCTCCAGCAGCAACCTGCAGGTCTGATCGGAACCCTGAAACAGAATAAGCTGTTCAGATAATGCGCTCTCCCTGTTCCCGTTTTTGCGGGGCGGGGAGAGCGCATCTGTTTTGTGCGGCAGCGCGGGAACGGCGGGCATCCGGCAAATCATCCAGTTTTTGCACATGGTTTTTGGTGACCCTGCCAGATTTTGATAAATAAGAATTATTCTTAAAATCATCCTTGACTAACTAGGAACCGTTCGCTATAATAGAGCCATGAGAAGCACCGGTGAGTACCAACACCCAGGCTTCATCTTAATAAAAAAGTAAAGAGAACGATGGAGGTCATTCTTATGAAGAAGTACGTTTGCACCGTTTGTGGTTATATTGCAGAAGGCGAGATCCCGGCTCAGTGCCCCGTTTGCAAGGCTCCGGCCTCTGCGTTTGTGGAAAAGACCGGCAACACCTATGTTACCGAGCACGTGGTGGGCATCGGCAAGGCCGAGGGCGTGCCCCAGGAGATCGTGGACGGCCTGCGCGCAAACTTTGAGGGTGAGTGCAGCGAGGTTGGCATGTATCTGGCCATGGCCCGTGTGGCCGAGCGCGAGGGCTACCCCGAGATTGCTGAGGCTTACAAGCGCTATGCTTACGAGGAAGCCGACCATGCATCCCGCTTTGCCGAGCTGCTGGGCGAGGTGGTTACCGACAGCACCAAGAAGAACCTGATGATGCGTGCCGAGGCCGAGTGCGGTGCCTGCGCCGGCAAGATGGACCTGGCCAAGAAGGCAAAGGCTCTGAACCTGGATGCCATCCACGATACTGTCCACGAGATGGCCAAGGACGAGGCCCGTCATGGCCGCGGCTTTGAGGGCCTGCTGAAGCGCTACTTCAACACCGAAGTCTGATAAGGGTTCCCCAGTCATTTCTTCTGCCCGCTGCATGGCACCCGCTGTGCAGCGGGCTTTTTTGCGTGCCGGAAAAGATTTTTTGGCAGTTGGCCCCCATTATCGCAAAGTGTGCTATAATACCCCCAAAAGGATGCAGAACCCTGGCAAAACCAAAAATACAGAGCCTGTGGGGCGGATCGGGAGGAAGCATAAGATGCGGTATGAACAACTGGAACTGATCGGCGGCGGCGAACTGGCGGTGTACCTGCGGGACGCTGTGGACACCATGCCGGATGCCATGGAGCGTCCGCTGGTGCTGGTGGTGCCCGGCGGCGGCTACCGGCGGGTGAGCGCCCGCGAGGCAGACCCTGTGGCGCTGCAGTTTGCAGCGGCGGGGTACCACACCGCTCTTCTGACCTACGGCGTGGGGGAGAAAGCACAGAATTACCTGCCCCTGCGGCAGCTGGCACAGGCCATTGCCCTTGTGCGGGAGCACGCAGCGGCGTGGCATGTGCTGCCGGAAAAAATTGCTGTGTGCGGTTTTTCGGCGGGCGGGCACCTGGCGCTGTCCGGGGCAGTGCTGGATCTGCCCGGTGGAGAGCAGATGCCCCGCCCCAATGCGGTGATCCTGGGCTATCCGGTGGTCACAGCGGGGGAATATGCCCACCGGGGCAGCTTTGAGCAGCTGTCCGGCAGCACCGACCCGGCTGCCTGGCAGCCCTTTGGCCTGGAGGATAAGGTCACACCCCGCACACCGCCGGTGTTTGTGTGGCATACCATGGAGGACCAAAGTGTGCCGGTGGAAAATACCCTGCTGCTGGCAGGGGCACTGCGCCGTGCCGGAGTGCCCTGCGAAGTGCACCTGTTTGAGCGGGGGCTGCACGGTTCCAGCATCAGCACGCCGGAGGTGAACCGCCCCAGTACCCACCGCCACCACTGGGTGGAGCTGGCCGTGGAGTGGCTGAACGACACCTTTGCGTATTCGGTCTGATTTTTGGCCGTACCTACAAAATATTCACAAAAATCCTGTTGACTTGCACAGCGTAAAGCCGTATACTGGTCAGCGGAGACAAACAGAGGAAGAAGGAACGATCATGGTTATGGACCCGACACTGCCGCGCATCAAGGTGCGCGACCTGCTGATGCAGGCATTTCTCACGGGATGGGAGCTGTCCGACAAGAGCGTTTCGCAGGACGAATACCTGCAAAGCTCCATCCAGGTGATCGAGGTGCTGCAGGTGGAGCCGGAAAGCCTGTACGCGGAGGAAGGCCTTGGCCTGCCGGACGGCGAAGAGGTGGATCACCTGGACGACCTGCTTCGGGCAGACGGCCAGTGGCTGTACTACGGTGTGGAGGAAGAAAACTTTTTCCTGATCCAGTGGTACCCGGACCTTGCTTCGGCCCATGCAAAGCTTGCCCAGCTGGAAGAATTGGGAGACGGCAAGCAGTACCTGGTGGATCTGACCCTCAAGCGGGAAAATCCCTCCCAGGCAGAAAATTTTGGCAATTCCAATCCGGTGCAGCTCCGCTCCTGACCGGAACAGACCGTTTGTGTGAAAGGGAACACCGACATGCAGCTTTCGGAAACCGAACGCGAACAGCTTTACAGCATTGTGGAACAGTACGACCGGCACCCTGAGGTGCAGCGGATGCGGGAATTTATCCAGCATGGCTCGGTCACAACCTACCAGCACTGCAAAAATGTGGTGATCGTCAGCTTCTGGCTGAACCGGCGGCTGCATCTGCACGCCGATGAGACCTCGCTGGCGGTGGGCGCTTTTCTGCACGATTTTTATTTGTACGACTGGCACAAGAAAAGCACCTTCCACGGCCTGCGCCGCCTGTTTGAGATGCACGGCTTTTCGCACCCGCGCTTTGCCTGCGTCAATGCCGAGCGGGTGTTCCACATCACCAAAAAAGAACAGAACATCATTGCAAGCCACATGTGGCCGCTGACCTTCCGCCATATGCCCAGCTGCCGCGAAGCATTTATTGTCTGTCTGGCCGACAAATACTGCGCCGTGGTGGAAAGCATGTTCCGCCGCAGCCGTGTGGCGGCCGCCAAAACCGCAGACGGTGAGGATGCCGAGTGGTAAATACCCAAACCGCAAAAGAGGAACAGCCCCGCAGAGCTGTTCCTCTTTTTTGCTTCACAGCTTTTTGTAGCCTTCCGGTTCGTCCGCTTTGGCGCGGCGCTCCATCAGGTAGGTGTCCAGCCAGCGGCCATGGCAGTCGCGGGCAATGCGCTCCCGCCGCCCCACCAGCCGGAAACCGCACTTGGTGTGCAGCGCACGGCTGGCGGCGTTGTCCTGCAGCACGGTGGACTGCAGGGTCCAGTACCCCTGCCGCTCGGCTTCGGCGCACAGGGCGCTCAGCAGCTGGCAGCCCAGCCCGTGCCCGCGGAACCGCTCTCCTACGTAAATGCTCACTTCGGCCACGCCCCGGTAGCACCAGCGCGGGTCTACCCGGTGCAAAGCGGCCCAGCCGGCCAGCACGCCGTCCGCCAGGATCACCAGCCGGCATTCCCTGGTGTGGGATGCGTCCCACGCCGTGTAGGGCGGGCAGTCGGTCTGAAAGGTAGCATACTCAGTGGCAATGCCTTCCAGATAGATCCGGGAAACCGCACCCCAGTCCTCCGGCTCCATGGGCCGGATCATACTCTCACTCATTGTTCCATCCCCAGCGGGAGCCGAAAATCTGCCCCCATAATTTTACAAACTCAGTATAGCAGAATTTCCGGCGGCGTACAAGCACCGGACTGCACAGAATTGCTTTGACAATGCACGCGGATGTGATACAATAAATTCAATCAAGCGTGCTGCCTTCCGTGCGGGGCAGGCGCAGGCAAAAGGAGAGTATGTATGAAGCAAATCCGAACAGCCCTGTGCGGCCTGGTCTGCCTGTTGACCATCCTCTGCCTGCCGTTGACGGCTCTTGCCGCCGAAGAGGACCTGCTCTGGGTCACACCCGACACCACGGTGCAGCAGCTGCACGACAACCCGGTACTGAAGGCGGCGGGCTTTTGGACCTATACCCGCGATAAAAAGCCGAAGGATCAGGAAAAGTGGAAGGACAAGCCAGTTTCTGAGTACATGGGCGAAAACGTGGTGGACGACTGCGTGGCGTCCCTCAACCAGCTCATCCGCAACTACAGCAATGGGGTACAGGTTACCTACAAAATTTATACACCGGAAGAAATTGCCGAAGAACCCAGCCGGAACAACGCCGAGCTGTACTACTTCCCGGCAGATGCTTCTTACGGAAAAACCAAATATGCGGTGATCCTCTGCGGCAATGTGCTTACCCAGACCGAAGAAGTCAAGGAAGGCACTGCAGTGGCCTACAAGCTCAATCAGATGGGGTACTCGGCCTTTGTGCTGCGTTACCGCACCTGGCAGGATATGCACGACAACGCCCCCGCCTACGACCTGGGCCGGGCCGTGCAGTACATCACAAATCACGCAGAGCAGTTCAACGTGGAAACTGAGGATTATGCCATCATCGGGCATTCCTCCGGCGGGCACCTGGCGGGGCTGTTCGGCGGCGAAAAGCTGGGCTACAAAAAGTTTGATGTGCCCAAACCCGGTGCACTGATCCTGGCGTACCCGGTCAATTATTTCATGGAGGGCGTGCCCATTTACCACACCATCATCGACACCATGGCCCTGGGCCTGCGGTATTATGATTACTCGGTCTCTGGTGCGGTGACGGACGATTTCCCGCCAACCTATCTCTTCTATGGCAAAAATGACCTGGCCCTCAACGCCATGTGCTACCCGCTGCAAGGCCCGGCGCTGGCCTTTATGCTCGGGCAGCACCATGTGCCGTATCGGGCCGTGGAATACAAAAACGCACCCCACGGCTGTGGTCTGGGCAACGGCACGGACGCCGAAGGCTGGCTGAACGATGCCGTGGCCTTCTGGGCCGAACAGACTGTATAAAAGACTAACTATTAAAAGTCAAGCCCCAAAATGAAAAAATCCGCCAACCGTTCGC
>CAVIXY010000020.1:0-28095 GCA_963646665.1 Bacteroides sp. CAG:545 | reverse complement strand
TGGAAACCTAATTATTCAATTTTCAACCAGTGTCCAGAAAACTGGGTACATATCAGGCCGAAAAAGCGGAACCGGGATCAAACGGTCTTGATGTCGGCAACCTTCTTGGCGGGGTTCTGCAGAACCCAGGTTGCATACACGTCCTGCAGGGGGTCGCCGGTTGCAGTGGCGTACTTGCGCGGCCAGTAGCACACCACAACGGTATCGGTTTCTTCAAATGCAAAACCGGTCACGGTGAGCTTGGTGGTCATGGACTGGCCCTTGCTCAGGTTCTGGGTGCCGGAGCTGATGGAAACACCGTTGTTGGTGGTGCCCAGGGTGTTGTAATCAGCCTTGACCTTGCCGTCCTTGTCGGTGACCTTCACGGAGAAGTTGGAGGACATGACGGACAGGCCGTTGGTGCTGGTGCACTTCAGGGTCATGTCACAGGTCAGGGTGCCGGTGGAGGCAGTGTAGGTGGGGTTCTCCAGCTTGTGGGAGCCTTCCAGGGTCAGGGTCTGGCCAGCCACACCGGTGGGACGGTTGGGGTTGGAGATGACACCATCACAACCGCTCAGCAGGCTGGAACCTGCCACGGCCACAGCGGCAACGGCGGTATATTTCAGGAAAGAGCGGCGGGAAAATACCATAGACATATTTCGTTCCTCCTTCGGAATGTACGTACAGTTTGTGCCATAAGGCGTTACCTATACAATAGGCGAAACGGGGGCAAAAGTCAATGCTTTTTGCAAAATAATTGTGAACGTTTTGTGGCAGGAACGTACATTTTAGACGAATTTTAATGGGAATTCCGCGGCGTTATGCGCGGGTCACATCCGCAGAAGTCATGGTGAAGGTCAGGGTCTTGTCGGGGGCAAAGATGGGCATGTAGGTCACGTCCATCTGCTGCCAGCCGGTGGGCACCATCAGCACCAGCTGCAGGTAGCCGGTGCCCTGCGGGGGCAGGCTGGTGGAGTCCGAAAAGCTCTGGGAGTTCTTGTTGTACAGCGAGATGTTGGCTCCGCATGGCACACTCTGCCCATCGCAGGATGCGGCAAAGTCGGTGGAAGCTTCCGCCAGGGCCTGGAAGTTGGCGTCCAGGTTTTCCAGCGGGGGCACCGGGTAGGCGGCGTTGATCTCGGCCAGGTTCTGTGCGCCGATGGCAAAGGTCTCCGTCTTGGAGCGGTTCACCACGGTAACCAGCACGGCAATGTATTCGTAACCGGCCTGCTGGGGGTCGCTGGTAAGCTTGTACAGGCTGGTGAGCTGCACGCCCAGGTTGTTCCAGTTGCTGACCTTATCGCCCACCTTTACCTGCACCACGGTGGAATTACCGTTCTGTTTGCAGCCGCCCAGCAGGCTGGCTGCGCCCACGGCGGCAGCGGATGCACCGGTGCACTTGAGAAATGTACGGCGGGAAATGGGATTCGACATGGTATGGGTCCTCCTTCTGGCAGGGCAAGGCCTGCACGTTCCAGAATCTTCTACTCTAGTTATAGCCTTTCCGGGGTGCAGATGCAAGACAATGCCGCCATAATTTACAGCATTTTCACAGAGAAGAGCCGTTACTGCTCCGGGGTCAGGCCCTTTACATGGGTCTCGCTGGTCTTGACCAGGTTCAGCAGGCTGGGGGTGTACAGCGGAAACTCGCGGGTCAGGCTCTCGGTGGTCATGGCCAGGGCAGCGGTGTCCTTCACGCCCTCGCCGCCGTTCACGTCCTGGCCGTTCAGCAGGGATTCCACGTTGGACTCGGACATGCGCATCACGGCGTCCGAGCAGCCGCGCCAGCGGATGGGATCAATGCTGAACATGCTGGCAGCGTTGTGCGGCTCGGCGGAGTAGAGCAGGCGGAACATCTTGGCCACGGCCATCATCAGGTAAGCACTTACCTCGGTGGTCAGGGCCTTGCTGTGGCACTGGCCGATCTTGGCATACAGCACATTCAGGCTGTTGGAGATCAACTTTTTGTTCATGGTGGGCAGCACGCTGCCGTGGTAGATGTTGTCCTTCATCTTGTCGGGATTGGGGATATCCTCCGCCGACAGCATCATGCCGTTGCGCTCGGCACTGCGGCCCAGCAGATAATCGCAGGAAACATTATAATAATCCGCAACGCGCACCACAAAGTCCAGCCCGCACTCGCGGATGCCTTTTTCGTAGTGAGAAAGCAGGGCCTGCGAAACGCCCAGGTCCTCGGCCGCCTGCTTCTGGGTGATGCCGCGCTCCTTGCGCAGCAGTTTGATGATACGATTGAATTCCATGATCTTGGCTCCTCAATGTTCACATTTCGGGGGAACATCCTTGATTTTTGGTTTACAGCAGGTTGATTATACACAACGGAAAACGACTTGTAAAGCAAGAAAAGTGACGATATTTTTCTTCAATTTTCGTCATTTTTGTCAAAAGACTTGTGCGGCACACCATATCTATGCTAAACTATGGGTATTACCACATACATTTTGTGGCGCGGCGCAGCGGGCAAAAAATGCCGGAACGGAAAATTTTTGGCAGTTTTTTGGCTTTTCTGCCAGAAAACTGCCCTGCAGCAGCGGTTTACGAAAAAATAACCAAATGGCTATTCCATCTTTCCGCAGTTTGTGCTATAATGCATCCTTGGCACCTGTCCTTGTCCGGCGCACACTCGCGCTGCGGGGCCGGGCCGGAGATTGTTTGTTTTTGATAGGAAAGAGGATACACACTATGAAGATCAATCGTAAAACCCGTCTGTGCAGCCTGGCTGTGGCTGCTCTGCTGGCTGCAAGCTGCTTTGCCCTGACCGGCTGCGGCAGCAGCGCAGGCTCTGCTGCTTCCAGCACCAGCACCGCTGCCTCCACCGTGGCTGCTGCCGGTGACAACACCTGCGGCGAGAACGCCACCTGGACCTTGGCAGACGGCACCCTGACCGTGAGCGGCACCGGCCGCATGACCGACTACAACAGCAACAGCCCCGCTCCCTGGGCCGACCAGGCAGACGAGATCACCGCTGTTGTGGTGGAAGACGGCATTACCACCGTGGGCGGCAGCTCCTTCAAGGGCTGCACCAACCTGACCACCGTCACCCTGGGCAGCACCGTGGAGTACATTGAGACCGCTGCCTTCAACGGCTGCACTGCTCTGTCCGACATCACCATTCCCGAGAGCGTGGGCTACATCAAGGCCGGCGCTTTCAAGGACTGCAATGCCCTGACCAGCGTGACCGTGCGCAATAACTGCCGCATCGACCTGAACGTGTTCCCTGCCACCGTGGAGATCAACCGCTACGAATAATCCCTTTTTGGCGGGGGTGCACGGCTGACGGGCGATTCCCATACAAGATAAGAGGTGTATTTGCATGAAAACCTTTAAGCTTCATCTCATCCGCCACGGCATGACGGCGGGCAACCTGCAGGGCCTGTACATTGGCAGCGGAACGGACATTCCGCTGTGCGATGAGGGCCGCGCCCAGCTGGCCGAGCTGAAGGAGCGCTTTGTGTATCCGCAGGTGGATACCGTGTTCTCCTCCCCCATGCTGCGTGCAGTGGAAACCGCGAACATTCTGTTTCCCAACGCAGCGCACCAGTTTACGGTGCACGATCTGCGGGAAGCCGGGTTTGGCAAATTTGAGAATCGTCCGGTGAAGGAACTGGTGCATGACGAGGACTTCAAAAAGTGGATCACCCCGGGTTCCGGCTTTGTGCCGGAAGGGGCCGAACCCACCGAGCAGTTCCACGCCCGCTGCGCCGAAAGCCTGCTGAAGCTGTTTGAGTATATGATCCGCATGGACGTGACCGAGGCTGCCTGTGTGACCCACGGCGGCGTGATCATGAGTATGCTCAGCCAGCGTGCCCTGCCCAGCCGCCGCCCCGAGCAGTGGATGGCAGACCCGGGCTGCGGCTATACCGTGCAGACCGATGTGCAGCTGTGGATGCGCGACCGCCTGGTGGAAGCCATTGACATTGTGCCGGACGGCTACGCCGACACCCTGCGCGGCCAGGCCGAGACCGAGGAAAACGAGGCCTACGAATAAGCCGCGCCGGAAAGAAACGGTTACAATCCGGGGGAAGCCCTTGACAGAAGAAACACAATCCTTTATTGTATAAAGGAACCACTTTTCATCGCATCAAGGAGGAAGTCCCATGTCGCAATCCATCTCCCGCCGGTCATTCCTGAAATATGCCGGCTCCGGTGCCGTCAGCCTTGCGGCTGCGCTGCTCACCGGTGTATCTGCGGCGGCAGAACAGCTGTGCCTTGCGGGCCAGCCGACCCTGCTGGACGGCAAAGCCGCCGTGGAGCTGCTGGGCTATGCCCCGGCACAGGAGCTGGGCGGCGTGCTGGTGTACCTTTCGGTGGAAAACCTTTCCGCCGGCAGCCTGCCGGTGGGCACAAGCTACCTGCAGAGCCGCGAGGTGTGCACCCGTGCCGACCTGTACAGCATGGGCAGCGGGGTGACCGCAGCCTGCAATGGCCAGCCGGTGCGCTGCGGCAGCTTTGCCGCGCCGCTGTACGGCGAGAACGCGGCGGACGCTTCCATTTTTACGCTGAACCTGGCGGCGGGGCGCGGTGCCCTGCTGCACTGCTTCTGCGCCGTGCCGGAAAACTGGCAGACGCTGGAGCTGACCTACCAGCCGGATTTTGCATCAGGCCGCAGCGTGGCCTTTACGGTGCACCGCACCGCAGACGAGGTTTCGCTTGGTCCGGTGCCGACCTCTCCCGCAGAGGTGGGCAGCGTGGTGGACCTGTAAAACGGCAATACAAACGCCCCTGCGCACATTTGTGCGCAGGGGCGTTTTGCGTGCAGTGCAAAGGGGGTCATTCTTCCACGGCCAGCAGATCCTCCCCGGCGGAGTTCTGCACCGCCAGTTCCTGGCCGGTCAGGCTGGAGAGCAGTGCAATGTAGCTGCGCCCGCTTTCCAGCGTCAGGGGGCGGCCATCGGAGTCGTAAAAGGCAAAGGTGGAGTCGGTGCCCTGGGTCCAGGTGATGTACCACAGGTGGCCGCCGTTCAGCCATACGCCGCCGCCCATGGACAGGTCATAGTCCAGGGTGTGCTCATCGTCCCGCAGGGTGGACGTGCTGTAAAGGATCAGCAGGTTGTCAAAGGCGGCCTGCTGGCCGGTGTTGGCATCGGTCTGCGGGGTGCCGTCTGCGTGCAGCATGGCGTAGGTGTTCTGCTCGGCCTGGTAGACAAAGCCGGTGCTGCCCAGGGACTGGAAGTTCACCGTGACATGCACCGCATCGGCGGCATCGGCGTCCGGCAGGCGGCTGTTCGTCTGCAGGGGCAGCAGCGGCGGCACCACCGGCGTGTCCGGCTCGGTTTCCGAAGCGGCTGCCGAGGATGCAAGGGTGATGCTGCTCAGCGCAGAGGAAATGCCAAGGTCCGGCAAAACGGCGGCGGCATCTGCCCCGCTGGTGCGCCAGGCGGGGCTGGTGGCCCACTCGGTGCCGCTGCTGAAGGCGTTGCGGCCCACTTCCAGCGCATCCACGGCGCGGATGTTGTAGTATTCCAGATAGTTGCGGGTGTACTGCCCTGCTCCGCGCTGAATGGGCAGCACCTGCTGGCCGCTGAGCAGCCGCCAGTACAGGTCCTCTCCCAAAGTGACGGGGCCAACGGTGGGCATGGCCTGCAGCGATGGATACACCAGGCACAGGCTGGGGGCCGCATCGGCGGCGGTCAGGGCTTCCAGCACCACCGATGCGCTGCCAATGCCCCACTGCGGCGTGTCGCTGGCAGAGTTGTCGATCACAACCGCGGCAATGCGCTGGCCGGGATAAAGCAGCTCCTGCCCGGTCAGCGGGTCGGCGGAAGCGGTGCTGTCCGCCGGAGTGCCGCCGGACAGCGTGCAGCCGGTGAGCAGCGCTGCGCACAGCACAAGCGTGCCCAGAGCCTGCATCCAGTTGTGTTTCATCTTGTTCCCTCGTTTACTGATAGCGGAAGTTGGACCACTCGTCATCGTCCACGATGGCAAGGTAGGTCTTGCCGCGGTTGAACAGCATCTCGGCCCCGGTGTCATCGTAGACCTTGAGCGGATGCTCCGGCGAAGGCTTTTCCCAGCGGCCCGCCTGCACGCTGCCCCGGGTAAAGAAGTAGGCTTCGCCGCCGGCTACATAGTCCACCTGCTGCACATCGCCGGAGTCGCCGGGATAGGCGGCAATGGGGGCAAAGCAGATGAGCAGGTTGTCAAAGCTCAGCTGTTTGCCGGTCAGCTCGTCCACGGTGTTTTCGTACCCACCGGCGGCGTGGCTGTACATCTGCATCTTGTAGCTGCGGCTCAGCAGGCTGTAGGTAAAGCTGGTTTTGTAGTTGGCCGAATGTTCAATGCTCACGCTTTTGCCGGAGGCGGCACCGCGCATGGCGTTTTCGGCCCCGGTGCGGTAGTCCGCAAAGCGGAAGAAGGTGGCGTCATATGGATAGGTCAGCCCGATGCCGGCATTGGCTGCCGCCTGTTTGATCTCGGTGCCGGAGGTGAACTCGGTGTGCTCGTAGGCCACATTGCGGCCCCGGCTGTCGCGGTGGGCAACATGCGGGTGGGTGGGCGTGTTGAAGTAGTTCTTGCCGCCGATGTTCAGCCCGGAATAGTTGTATACGCTGATGAACTTGGTGCAGGGCGCGCTTTCGCCATCGTGGTAGTACAGCGCCTGCCAGGGCATGAGCAGCTGCAGGAACTGGTCGCGGCCGGAGCGCATGGGGCCGACCTCGGGGATGCTGTCGGCGTCCCGGTACACGGCGCAGAAGCGGGTGATGCCGCCCTCCACCTTGCTCTCAATGAGCAGGTCGGCGGAGGAAAGGCCGCGCTGCGGCCGGGCATTCTGCCGCTCGGAATAGCTGATGTTGTTGACCATAACACCCACAAGGCGGCCGCTGCTGCGGTTGGCTTCGCCGGTCAGCGGGTCGGCATCGTAGGCGGGCAGCAGGCTGGAAGCTGCAGGTTCCTCGCTGGCAGCGGAAGAAGCAGCCGCTTCCGAGGCAGCCGGCGCTTCCCCTGCGGCGGCGGAACCGGCCTGCGAAGAGGATGCGGCACTGCCGCCAAACATTTTCTGCAGCCAGCCGGGCAGATTGCTGCCCAGCGCAAGGCTGCCGGACACGCGGCAGCCGGTCAGCGCCAGCGAGGCGGCGGTGATGCCGGTGAGACGAAGAACGGCACGGCGGGTGATCTTCATAGCAAAAACCTCCTGCTCCCAAGAGCAATCAATCAGAACGGCCCGGCCGCAGAGCCGGTGCCGGATGAATCGGTTTGATTTGCTTTGATTGTAGCGATTCTTCCTGGGTTTGTAAAGAGAAAGTTGGCACCATTTGTCGTGCGCAAGTTTTTTGCCCGTTTTTCAAAGCCTGCTCTTGCTTTTTTCTGCAAGTTGTGGTAATATTATTCGGCAGTATGATTTCATGCTGGAATTATGCGCTCGTAGCTCAGCCGGTAGAGCATCTGACTTTTAATCAGAGGGCCAGGGATTCGAGTTCCCTCGAGCGCACCAAAAACCCACGAAGAATCGAAAGATTCTTCGTGGGTTTTTCCTTTTTCTGGATGCTTGCACACCTTTGCACACTTTTTGCACACCGGCGGGAAAGCCGTGTTTTCCGTTGCATTGTCTGCATTCTGTGCATCGTGATTGAAAATGCAGATGGCCGCTGTTATAATAAAATTGTGGTATTATCACCAAAATTCTAAGAGGATAAGTGTTTGCGATTGGCAGGCATTCAGGAGGAACACATGGTAACAGGAGCCATTAAAAATAAGGTGGATAAAATTTGGACGGACATCTGGGCAGGCGGCATCACAAATCCGCTGACCTGTTTGATCCATGTAACGGCGTAAGGAGTTGCTATGTTTACCGAGTTGGATTACAAGATCCTTGAGCTTGTGCTGCAGTCTCCGGAGCCGGTGCCCAGCCGGCAGCTGGCGCTGGTGTGTGATGTTTCCATCAACACCATCCGCACGGAGATCGACCTGCTGAACCAGGAACTGGCTGCGCATGGAGTCTGCATCCGGATGAAGCGTTCCTCCGGCACTTCGCTGGAAGTGCTCAACGAAGCGCTGGCCCGGCCGTGGATGCATCAGATGCGGGATATGCTCATCCGCAACAAGCGCCTGCAGCGCAAGTATTCGGAGCGGGTCTACTCGCTGACCCGTACCATCCTGTGTGCGCCGGACGGCATTACCGTGGAGCGGTTGGTGCAGATATTCTATGTCTCCCGCGGAACGATCCTGGCGGACATCAAAAACGTCCGCGCTCTGCTGGAACACTTTCACCTCAGCCTGACCAACCGGCGCGGCGGCCATGGGTTTGTGGTGCAGGGCAGCGAGTGGCATATCCGGCAGTGCCTGCTGCTTTTGCACAAGAACTACACCATTACGGCCGACAGCGGCAAGCTGGACCTGCTGATGCAGGAGCAGGCGTTCCGGGCAATGTTTTTCATGCACAGCCCGCACAGCGGCGAAACGGCACAGAGCGGGCAGCTGTTTGCATATCACAGCGGTGCACGCTACGATGAGCTGTCGGCGTTGCTGCAGCAGGAGCTTCTGGCGCAGGAGGAATTCACGCTGCCCAACATTCACTACCCCAAGATCATCAACATGCTGCTGCTTTGCATTTCCCGCAAAAAGTATGCGGCAGAGGCGGTGTTCTCCGGGGAACAGCGGACCGTCCTGCAGGACAGTGCGGAATATAAGTTCATCTGCCGTCTGCACTGCAGGCTGCCGGAACACTTCCAGCAGGCCGTTCAGGAAAACGAGATGCTGATGCTGACGGCGCTGCTGCTCTGCTTTGAGGACGAGAATTTCTGCCTGCAGCGCTCCGCTGCCGGGGCGTTTTGTGTGCAGAAGGCACAGGAATTTGCCCGATATCTGCAGCAGTATTTTGACATCAGGAGCAGCCTTTTTGACGAGGCGTTCTACCGCGGAATCGCATCCATCTTTTACCGCCTGCAGAATCAGCGGCAGTTTTCCGTGATCAATGACCGTGAAGCCACCAGCGGCGTCAGCCGTCTGGGCATTGGCACCGGCAACCTCTGCCTGGGGTTTGCCCGCTTTTTTGAAGAAAATTTCGGGTTTGCACTGGAACAGAACGATGCACTGGAAAGCTTCTACATCCTGAACTCCATCATGAGCCGGATGCCCCGGCATTATTACTGCCCCCGCGTTCTTGTGGTGTCGGAATTCGGCGTCAGCTGTGCCCAGTCGGTGGCGGCCCGGCTGCAGATGTACTATGCGGACCAGCTGGGGGCCGTGAAAGCCAGCAGCTTTGAAAACCTGTTCCGCATGGATCTGGCCGGGTGGGATCTGCTGCTGACCGACATGAGCCGCAAAAAGACCGGGCGTTACCTGAAAGACCTCCCCGTTCCGGTGCTGTCCATTGAATTCACGCTGAAATATGCTTCCTGCCCGGAACTGGACATCTGGCTGGAGACTCACCGGCAGGATATGGAAACGGCCGTGCTGAACGACCACTGTTTCTACCGCACCGGGCTGCCGGACAAAGAAGCGGTATTCCGCTGGCTGGTGCAGCATTTTGCGGACGGACCGGAACTGCAGGGTCTCCGCCTGGAAGAGGAACTGCACCGGAATGACCGCCTGATGAATCAGCAGCGGAAGAACAGCCTGGTTTTTCTGCCGGTACTGCTGGCGGAGAACTGCAAACCCCGCATTGCGGTGCTGATCAATGACCATCCGTTTTTGTGGAACGACCAGCCCGCGCAGATCTTTATTTTTTACGAGCATCCCCGCTCCCGCACACAGGAGCGCATCCTTTCGGTGATCCTGCACAAGCTATTGTATATGTCGCCGCAGACCCGCACCGATCTGCTGGAAAGCCAGCTGGAAAACCCTTTGCTGGTGCTGTACCCCAACGAATAAGGAACGCGGTGCTCCGGAACAGAACGATCCCAAACGGAAAGGACTGCTGTACGTATCCGTACAGCAGTCCTTTTTTGCAGCGGAAATCATTGAAATATTACCAAATTGGTTTAACTTTGTTGCAATTTTTTGAACAATAACGAAATTTGCACCTGCTATAATAGAGCCAACAGAAAAGCCTGCATCCCTGTCGGCCGACACAAGAGGCTGTTCTTTGATCGCGGCAGAACCCCTGTTCTGCCAAACACGAGCAAGAAAGGAGCGAAGAAAACTATGTTTTCAATTCCTCAAATGGTCTTGGTCACGCTGTGGTTCACATTCTACAACCTGCTGACCTCCGGCACCGGTCTGGGCCTTGTGGCCGGCGGTGTTGTGCTGAATGGTCTGGTGGTTGGTGCAATCATGGGGGACATTTCCACCGGCTTCTACCTGGGCGGCACCTATGAGCTGATGAACATCGGCCTGAACCCCCTGGGCGGTTCCACCGTGCCCAACTACAACATGGGTGTTGTGGTTGGCGTGGCATTCGGCGCTGTGGCCGGTGTGGAAACCGGCATGGCCGTTGGCATCGTGGTGGCTACCCTCGCTTCCACGCTGGACGTCCTGGCAAAAATGGTCGGCTCGTTCTTCCTGCATAAGGCACAGAATGCGGTTGGCCAAAAGAACATCAAGGGCGCTATGAACTGGATCCGCCTGGGCTTCTGGCCCCGCATCCTGCT
Source organism: Bacteroides sp. CAG:545 (assembly GCA_963646665.1). GTDB lineage: Bacteria > Bacillota > Clostridia > Oscillospirales > Ruminococcaceae > Faecalibacterium. The sequence continues at coordinate 17,572 of CAVIXY010000020.1, read as the reverse complement.
GGACGCCACCATCCCCCTGATCATCCTGTTTGCATTCGGTGCTCCGCTGGTGGAGGCCATCAACAGCGTGATCCCCGCGTGGCTGCTGTCCGGCTTTAAGACCGCCGGCAATATGCTGCCCGCCATCGGTTTTGCCATCCTGCTGCGTTCCATGAACATCAAGGGCAACTTCCAGTACGTCATCATCGGCTTTGTCCTGTACGCTTACTTTGGCATCGGCGCACTGGGCGCAGCCCTTGTGGGTGTGGCGCTGGCTATGATCGCATACCAGAACAACGTCCGCATTGCAGAAGCCCAGAATATGGGAGGTGTTGGTGATGAATAAACTGACCAAGAGCGATGTCCGCAGCGCGATGCTGCGCAGTATGTGTTACCAGTGGCAGTCCTTCAACTACGAGACGATGCAGTCGCCGGGCTTTACCCAGATGATCGCCCCGTCCATTGAAAAGATCTATGAGGGCGATGACGAGCTGATCTCCAAAAAGGTGGAGCAGTATCTGTCCACCTTCTACAACACCGAAAACACCATGGGCCAGATCATTCACGGCGCTGTGCTGGCACTGGAAGAGAGCGGCGTGGAGAACATTACCGACTCTGCAGTGGCTCTGCGTACCGGCCTGATGGGTCCGTTTGCAGGTCTGGGCGATTCGCTGTTCAAAGTCAGCTCCAAAGTCATTTTTGGTTCTCTGGCCGGTTACATGGCACTGGAAGGCTCCGTTGTCGGCCTGATCCTGTGCATCATCCTCTGCCTGGTGTGCAATGTGTTCATCCGCTACTTCTTCTTTATGGAAGGCTACAAGCAGGGTGTCTCGTTCATCACCACCAAGCAGGATATGATCAAGGGCCTGACCGGTGCGGTTACCATCATGGGCCTTGTGGTGATCGGCTGCATGATCCCGTCCACCGTCAAGATCCAGATCCCCCTGACATTTGCCTATGGCGATGCCACCCAGTCGGTCCAGTCCATTCTGGACGCCATCTTCCCCTACCTGCTGCCCGTGCTGGTCACGTTTGGCGTTTACAAGGGCCTTGGCTCCAAGAAGATGACCACCGTGCGCATGGTCTGGCTGATCATCATCATTTGTATCGTGCTGAGCTTCTTCGGCATCCTGTAAATCGGAAAAGGTTAAAAGGAGTGTAATCTCATGGGAGTGTGTGCAATTCGTATTGATGAACGCCTTATTCACGGCCAGGTTGCCACGCTGTGGCAGGGCAGCTGGAACTGCAACCGGATCATGGTCATTGACACGAAGTCTGCCAATGACCCGATGCTCAAATCTGTTCTGAAAATCGCCTGCCCCACCGGTGTGCGCCTGAGCGTGCTGGAGCCGGACACCGCTGCAGCCAACCTGCAGAGCGGCAAATACGGCAAAGAACGCATCACCATTGTCACCAAGACCCCCGGCAACCTGCTGCGGCTCATCGACCAGGGCTATCACCTGGAAAGTGACATCACAGTGGGCAACATGTCGGGCGGTTCCGGCAAAAAGAAGGTCTGCAAGCACATCTCGGTAACGCCCGAGGATATCGAGGCGTTCCGCAAACTGGACGCCATGCAGTATCATCTTTATCAGCAGACGGTCCCGTCCGAAACGCCTGCTCCCTTTATGAAACTCCTCGAAGACGCCCTGGCGCAGGGCTGACCCTGACCTGACCGGAGGTGGACTTTGCAGCATGAAAAAGTCCACCTCCTCTTTTTTCAAAAAACGACCGGAGAGGATGGATGTTCATGAGCCGAATGATCTCACAGAAGCGCTGCGGCCTGTTCAGCCGGCTGAAAGCACAGCCTGCCAGCAGCCTGTATCTGGGGCTGATGGTCTGCCTGTGCGGCGGCGCTGCCGTTATTGCCAACCTTGCGGTACAGCACGTTCCGCTGGCCGCCCTGTATGCCGCAGGCACCGAGGCCCAGGACCTGGCAGTTCTGTCGCTGATCACACTGGTACTGTGCATTGCAGGTGCAGGGGTGACCACGGCCGCGCTTGTACAGAAAAAGAAGAAAGGGGCATGAAAACATGACTGCATTCTGGGCTTCTCTCCCCTCCTGGGGCCGTTTTATCCTCATTCTGGCCGTGTTGGCCATCGGGTACGCGTTCTGGATGACCGCGCGGTACAACGCCGTCAAAAAGAAAGTGCTTGCCATGCAGGAAGCGCTCAAACCGGGCGACATCGTGCTGACCCAGTCCGGGCTGTACGGGGTGCTGACCTCGCTGGAAAAAACCACCGCGCATCTGCGGCTGACCAACGGTTTTGAGATCGTGATTGACCGTTTTTCCATCAAAGAACCCGCTGCCCCCGAGGCAGCCAGAGCGGCGCAGACGGTTCAGTAACGCTGCCCGCGATTGTATACGAGAAAGGAGCGGATGCGAATGTCCCAGGCCGCAAGTCAGCGCCGCGTCGGCACAAATCTGACGACGGGGCCAATTATGAAAAGCCTGCTTCTTTTTGCATTTCCCATTGTTCTGACAAACCTTGTCCAGCAGCTGTACTCCATGGTGGACCTGATCGTCATTGGCCAGTATGTAGGCAGTGTGGGCACTGTTGGCGTCAACACCGGCGGCGAGATGGCCGACCTGGTCAGCCCTGTTGCCATGGGCTTTGCCACCGCCGGGCAGATCTTTATTGCACAGCTGGTGGGCGCAGGCGATGACCGGCGCATCAAGCGCACGGTTGGCACCCTGCTGAGCTTTACCACTCTGCTGGCGGTCCTTCTGGCTGCAGCGGCTATCCTGTTCTGCCGCCCTATCCTGCAGCTGCTGAACTGCCCGCAGGAAGCACTGTTTGAGGCCGAATCGTACATGATCATCACGGCACTGGGCTACCCGTTTATCTTTGGCTACAACGCCATCTGCGGTGTTTTGCGCGGCATGGGCGAGTCCAAACGGCCGCTGATCTTCATTCTGATCGCTGCCGCCATCAACATTGTGCTGGACATTGTGCTGGTAGCGGTGTTCCGCCTGGATGCCGCCGGTACTGCCATTGCCACTGCACTTTCCCAGATGGGGTCCTGCGTGGCTGCCTTTATCTTTCTGTGGAAGCGCAGAGAGCATTTTGATTTTGAACTCAAGCCCAGCTACTTCCGCATGGACAAAGAGATCCTTGCTGTGCTGATCCGTCTGGGCATTCCGCAGGTCGTGCGCAGCATGTTCGTCCGTATTGGTATGCTGTGGGTCAACGCCAATGCCAACTCGTTCGGCTTGGTGGTGTCCGCCACCAACAGCGTTGGCAACAAGCTGCAGAAGTTCCTGGAAGTGTTCGTGCAGGGCATTGATACGGCCTCCGCCTCCATGGTGGGCCAGAACCTTGGCGCAAAGAAGATTGACCGCGCCGGCAAGACCACCCTCTGCACCTACGTTGCCGCCACCTGCTGCGCGGCGGTTTCCAGCGCGCTGTGCCTGCTGATCCCCCACGAAATTTTCCGCCTGTTCACCACAGACGAAGCAGTGATCGAATTGGGTGCCACCTTCCTGCGCATCTTCATCCTGCATTTCTTCGCATCGGCGCTGACCGGTTCGTTCCAGGCCATGGTTACAGGCTGCGGCTTTGTGGAGCTGGGCTTTATCCTTGGTCTGCTGGACGGCATCATCTGCAAGATCGGCTTCAGTATGCTGTTCATGAATGTGTTCCAGATGGGCTACATCGGTCTGTGGTGGGGTGTTGCCTGTTCCCGCATTCTGCCGGGCTGCATCTGCGTGGGCTACTACCTGAGCGGCCGCTGGAAAACCCGCAGGCTGCTGGCCGATGAATGACCGGAAAGGAGCCTGCCTGATGTCGGATGCCAACCTGCAAGCCGTATTCTTTGATTTTGACGGCGTGATCTGCCAGACCGAGGTCTGCCGCATGGAGCACTGGAAGCACGCCTGCACGCACTGGGGCTGCACCCGGACCGGCGCGGGCTGTACCGCATGGTCAGCGGCGGGCTGGGCAGCCGCGAAGCCGCCATGGATGCGCTGCTGGGCAGCCAGCCCCTTTACTGGCAGCACCGGGAGGAGGTGCTGGCACGCCATCCCATCCGGTTCTGCTACCCGCAGCTGCTGACCCCCGGCCTGCCGGAGGTGCTGCACACCCTGCACGCTGCCGGGCTTGTGCTGGCGGTTGTTTCCAATTCCAGCGTGGAAGTGGTGGACGAGGCGCTGCAGCAATGCGGCATCCGGCCGTATTTCCGGCAGATCTTTTCCGGCTGGCAGATTCCGCAGTGCAAACCGGACCCCTACCTTTACCGCCAGGCCATGCAGACCTTCGGCCTGCCGCCGGAAGCCTGCCTTGTGGTGGAGGATTCCCCCGTGGGCATCCGTGCCGGACGGGGCGCAGGCCTGCCGGTGGCGGCCCTGCGGGACCGCGACGGCCTGATCGACCAAAGTGAGGCAGACGTTGTTCTGCCCACAATCCAGAGCCTTTTACAGCTGCCGTGTGTGCAGCAATGCATCTGCAATTGAAAACGAGAGGAGTGTTTTTTATGCCCGGTGGCAGCCCCATTCCCAACCGCTATATCAAGTCCGACCTCAAATCCCACCGCATTCTGTGGGAGGAAGAGCGCCCCATCCGCTGGCCTTACATGAAGATCCTGCGGGAATACAGCACCCTGAAAGAGTTTTACCCGGAGATCAACCCCTATGTGGAAGCTTACAAAATGCGGGAGAACGTCTGGGCGCTGTTTCAGGAGTCCATGGACGGTGCAGGCGATTTGTGGATGTATGTCATCAACGGCCCGGAGCGGGTGCTGCTGATCGACACCGGCTTTGGCGTTGGCGACCTGAAAGGCCTTGTGCAGCATCTGGTGGGCACGGAAAAAGAAATTCTTGTGGCCAACACCCACCACCACTATGACCACGCCTACGGCAATGCACAGTTCGACCGCTGCTACTGCCATCAGGACGAAGAATTCTCCATGCGCCGCACCATGAACCCCCACATCTGGGATTATCTTTTTGACGAAAACGGCAGGAACATCTACACCGAATTTGACCGCAATGACATTATCCCTTACCGGGACTATGAGCTGATCCCCATTCCCACCGGCTACCGGTTCGACCTGGGCGGCGGCTATGAGGTGGAAGCCATTCCGCTGCGGGGTCATTCTGCCGGGCAGTGTGCCTATCTTGACCACCACAACCACATCATTTTTACGGGGGACATCGGCGGTGCAGGCCGCAAATACGAAGGCGACCCCTGCGCCGACAATTGTACCATTGAAACGCTGTGGCGGGATATGCAGGTGGTGGTGAGCCGTCTGGACGAGATCGAGGCCATGTTCCCCGGCCACGGGATGCTGGATGTGACCAGCAGCCTGCTGCGCTATGAGCTGGATGCGCTGGACCGCATCATGAAGGACCCGGAAAATGCCGATTCCATCAAGACCATTGTGCGCAATGGCCAGGAACAGGTGCAGTATGCCATGAACATCCACCAGGGCACGGCGGTCAAGTACAACCTGACCAACGTGTTCCGCCAGACGCCCTACCGGCGCTGAGACCACAGGAGGAAGCTGCCATGCAAATCGGCTGCCAGCAATTCTGCATTGACCCGCCGTTCCCGGTGAACCGGATGCTGCGGGAAGAAAAGCATCAGGCCGTATCCGGCCACCTGTACTGCCGCATTGCTGCGCTGTACCCGGAAAACGACCTGCCATTTTATCACGTTTCCATCGACACGGTGGAATTGTGGAAGGACCGTGAGGACCGCATCACGCAGGTCATCACGGAAGCGCTGGGCAGAGACGTTCACTGCATCTGTTCGGCCACCCACTCGCACAACTGCCCCTGCATGACCACCGATGATGCCTATGTGGACTATGTGCTTGACGTGATCCGGCAGGGCGTGGCGGAGATCCCACTGCACACCTACCAAGAGGTGCAGTATCAGTACCAGTACCGCTATTTTGACAAGGTGGGCAAAAGCCGGGTCATGGACTATGTTACCCCGCACCTCTACGCCGAGACCCTGTCGCTTTACGGGGACGGCAGGCGGGTGCTGACCTTTCTGATGCACAACGTTCACCCCACCACCAAAGAGCTTTGGGTCGGCGACTTTACCGCGGAATATCCCGGCTACTGCATCGAGCAGCTGCGGCAGGAGTACCCCGGCGAATTCTTTACCTTCCTGCTGGGGCCTGCGGGCGACACCAGCCCCCATTTTGTGCGGAAAGACCGCTCGTATGAAGAAATGATCCGTCTGGCTGAACTGCTGCGGCAGGAGTTTGATGCCCAGCTCAAGGCCCAGCGCCCGGAAGCGCGGAAACCGGTGCATCTGCGCTTTGAGCACACCACATTTCCCAAGGAGCTGGTGCCCGTGGAGCGCAGTCGGATGGAAATTCCTGCCCGGCCCAACGCCGATGAGCAGAAGGTGCTGGCCCGGCTGGACGGCACTGCTCCGCAGCATCCCCGCCGGGAGCTGCGCCCCTTTGAGCGGGTGGACGAATACCATGTTTCCCACCTGATCTTCTCGGAGGAGTATTCCATCATTTTTGAGCCGTTTGAGCTGTACAGCGAATATTACGGTGCAGTCAACAAGAGCCGCTGCTCCATTGCCACCATCTCCAACGGGTTTGAACACTACCTGACCGGCTGGTATCTCCGCCGTTTGTCCATCCACGGGTCGCTGAACGGCTTTTCGGACCGGATGCGCAGGCAGCTCTGGGAGATCCTGGGCCGCTGGAGCTGCCAGGAAGCACTTTTACAGGAGGACGATGAAGCATGAAAATTCTGATCATCAGCCACGGAGACTTTGCTGCCGGAATGTGCAGCACGCTTCGGACTTTTTTTGGGGCGAACAATGTTTACTCTGCCTGCGTTACCCCGGAGGGCGGCACCAATGACATGATGGAGGCTGCTCGGCGTTATCTGGACGAATGGGGCGAAGAGCAGGTGGTGATCTGCTCGGATCTGAAATGCGGCAGCGCAAATCAGACGGCGTATCCGCTGATCGCCCGCCCCAATACATTTTTGGTTTCCGGTGTGAACCTGAGTGTGCTGCTGCAGCTGCAGATGGAGGACCATGTGACCGCCGAAAGCCTGCAGGAGATCCTGGACAATGCACGGGAGGACCTGGTTCTGATGAACACCCTTGTGCTGGATGCCGGCTGCGAAGAGGACGAGTAAAACATGCAGAATGCCCGCTCGCCTGAGAACGTCTCAGGCGAGCGGGCATTTTTTGCCGGAACGTGATTTACTTTGTAGTGGCTGCGGTGCCCAGTTCCATGTCCACCGGGTTATAGCTTGCCATCACCAGCGCATCGTCCTGCCCGTCCACGGTTTTGGAATACATCGTACCGTTCTGGATGTCCTGCAGGATCTCCTCGTACAGGGCAATGGTCTCATCAATTTTTTCCTGTGTCCAGACGAATTCTTCGCCGCCGTTTACGGAGCCTTTTTCGCCCAGCATACTCTGCAGCTGTACTTTTTCCTGGTCCAGCCAGGCCTTGTATTCGTCATAGGTCCACCATTCGATGTCCTGCGTGGGGTAAAGCTGCTCATATTCGGCATCGATCAGCGGGGTAAAGGTTTTGCCGTTGTCAAAGCTGTAGTAGGTTTTGCCGTCATCGGGGTTCACATAGGACATCATGGTTTCTTCTTCCGTTGTGACAGCCGATGCTTTTTGATTCATCTTCCGGTCGAGTTCTTCTGTACTTTCCGGTGCCGAGGTGGCAAAGGCTGTTGTGGTGCCCACAACGAGTGCCCCTGCCAGAAGCACCGACACGATGGTCGTTTTTCCTGTTTTCATAATTGCCACGATCCTTTCTTCCATTGTATTGCCGCTGAAGCTGCTGCAAAGGGGAGCAAAGCCGCTCCTGGTTTCTTCCATGCGGATGAGGGCGCGGGCGTAGTCGGCGCGGGCATCCCGGCCAAAACGGCGCAGAACGGCTTCGTCACAGGCCAGCTCCAGATCCCGGTTGGCAAGAACGTACATCATCCACGCAAAGGGATTGAACCAGTGCACGCACACCGCTGCAAGGAGCAGCAGCTTTGTCACAGCATCGAACCGCCGGATGTGCACGAACTCATGTTCCAGCACATACTGCAGGGTGCTTTCATCCTGCCAGTCCGTTTTCTTTGGCAGCAGGATCACCGGGTGCCGCACACCAAAGGTGAGCGGTGAGGTGATGAACGCACACTGCCGGATGCTGATTTTCCGCCGCAGCGGGTGCTCTTGCAGCCACCGCCGGGCAAACGGCTGCTCCACCGGAAACGACATCTGGAATTTCTGCCAGCTTTTGTAGTAGGCCGCCGCAAAAAACGCGGCCGGCAGCAAGGCTCCCACCAGCCAGACAAGCGTCCACACCGGCACCGCAGCCGCCTGCGCAGCCGCCGGGTGTGGTGCAAGGGCCGTTTCCGCTGCCGCGCCTTCTGCGGCCCTGCCCGGCAGGGTCTGCAGCACGTCCGCCGACCGGTTCGTTCTGATTATGGTCTGCGCACCGCGCTGCAGCAGCGCGTAAAAGCTGCCGCCAAACGGCACGGAGAAGGGCACCAGCAGCCGGGTCAGCGCAATTTCCCACAGCAGCAGAAAGGTTTTCTTGGGCAGGCGTTCCAGCAGCAGCGCCCGCAGCACGAGAATGACCAAAATCATCACTGCACCGGACGTGCTCATTTGCCAAAGGCTCATACAAACTCCCTCATTCCAGTTCGTCCACGATTTGCTTCAGCTTGCGGATCTGCTCTGCCGAAATTTTGCTGCTGCCCAGAAGGGCCGCAAACAGCTTGTCGGCGGAGCCGTCATAGACCTTGTTGATCAGTTCTTCCGTTTCGGCTTCCTGCACGGCGGCTTTCGGGATCAGCGCATGGCACAAAAATCCCGGCTCAGAGCGCTGGATCGCGCCCTTGTTGATGCACCGCTTGATGAGCGTGTAGGTGGTGTTCACGTTCCAGCCCAGTTCCTCGGTCAGTTTGCGGGCGATCTCCCGGGCGGGGGTGTCCCCTTTTGCCCAGAGAACGTCCATTACTTTCAATTCTGCGTCAAACAGTTTGACTTCCATGTTTCTGCCTCCATAAGACGGGTGTCGCAGCTGCGCTTTGATACTACCACAGTCTTATCATCTTGTCAATACTACTCCCGTCTTGTCTTTGCGAAAAAGAAAAAGGGTGCTGCCGCTTGGGCCATCGTTCACGCGATGCCGGAAGGGACAACAACCCTTTCTCTTCCATTACTTTTTATAATAGATGCTGTCTTTCTCGGTGATCTTACGCAGCACCCTGCAGGGGTTGCCCACGGCCACCACCCCGGCGGGAATGTCCTTTGCCACCACGCTTCCGGCCCCGATGACGGTGCCTTCGCCGATGGTGACACCGGGCAGGATGGTCACATTGCCGCCCAGCCAGACGTTATCGCCCAGCGTGATGGGCTTGCACAGTTCCAAGCCGCTGTTGCGCTCCTGGGGCAGCATGGGGTGGATGGCGGTGTACATGCCGCAGTTCGGCCCGATGAAGCAGTGCTTGCCGATGGTGATTTTCGCACAGTCCATCAGGTAAGCACCGTGGTTGATATAGGTCCCTGCACCGATGCTGCAGTTGTAACCGTAGTCGGTGTAGAAGTGCGGCAGAATCACCACGTCCTCGGCCATGCCGGGCAGCAGCTTGTGCAAAAGCTCTGCCCGCTTTGCCTTTTCAGAAGGGCGGGTCTGATTGAACTCTGTATAAAGTTCCTCTGCCTTTTCGCGCTCGGTGCACAGTTCCGGGTCAAAATTGGCATCGTACCACAGGCCCGCTTCCCATTTTTCGCGTTCGGTCATTGCTTATTCCTCCGTTTACAGGGTGTCCTTGCCGGGCAGCTGGTTCCACAGGCGGTAATACACGCCCTTGTGTTCCAGCAGCTGGGCGTGGGTGCCCTCTTCCACAATGCCCTCTTCGCCCAGCACCAGGATACGGTCGTAATCCTTGATGGTGGTCAGGCGGTGGGCAATGGTCAGGGTGGTGCGGCCATGGGCCAGTTTTTCCAGGCTCTGGCCCACCAGGATCTCGCTCTCGTTGTCCAGGGCGCTGGTGGCTTCGTCCAGGATCAGAATGGGCGGGTTCTTCAGAAATACCCGGGCAATGGCAATGCGCTGCTTCTGGCCGCCGGAAAGCTTCACGCCGCGCTCGCCCACGTAGGTGTCAAAGCCGTCTTTCAGGGCAAGGATGAACTTTTCGGCACCGGCCAGGCGGGCGGCTTCCAGAATTTCGTCCCGGGTGGCACCGGGCTTGCCGTAGGCAATGTTCTGGGCCACCGTGCCGCTGAACAGGTACACGTCCTGCTGCACGATGCCAATGTCATCGCGCAGGCTCTTGAGGGTGACATGGCGGATGTCCTGCCCGTCAATGAGGATGCGGCCGCTGGTTACCTCGTAAAAGCGGGGGATCAGGTTGCACAAGGTGGTTTTGCCGCCGCCGGAAGCACCCACCAGCGCCAGCCGTTCCCCGGCGCGGATGTTCAGGCTGACGTTGTGCAGCACCTTGTTGTGGTCGTCCGGGTACTCAAAGCTGACGTTTTCAAACCGGATCTCGCCGGGGCCGGGCTGCAGGGGCACGGCGTCCGGGGCATCCTGAATGGTCACCGGGGTGTCCATGATCTCGGCAAAGCGCTCGATGCCGGTCATGCCGCGCTGGAACTGCTCCGCAAATTCCACGATGCGGCGGATGGTGGCAATGAGGGTGGTGACATAGAGCATGTAGGCCACCATATCGCCCGGGGTGATTTTGCCGTACACCAGCGAAAGGCCGCCCGCCAGGATCACCACCAAATACATCAGGCCGTCAAACAGGCGGGTGGAGGTGTTGAAGGCACCCATGGCGTAGTAGCTCAGGGTTTTGATCGCTTCAAAATCCTGGTTGCCCTTGGCAAATTTTGCGCGCTCCTGATCCTCGGCGGCAAAGGTCTTGACCACGCCCTGCCCCAGCAGGCTGTCCTCGATGGCGGAGTTCAGCTCGCCGATCTGCACCCGCTGCTGGCGGAACCGCGCCCGCAGGCGGCCGTTCAGGTACACCGACACAATGCCCATCAGGGGCACGCAGGCAAACACCGCCAGCGTCAGCGGCACGCTGGCACGGCACAGGATGACGAAGGACGCCACGATCTTGATGCCCGCAATGAAAAACTCCTCCGGGCAGTGGTGGGCAAACTCGGTCACATCGAACAGGTCGTTGGTGATGCGGCCCATGATGGTGCCCACTTTGGTGTTGTTGTAGTAGGTGTGGTCCAGCCGCAGCAGGTGGTCAAAGGCATCGCGGCGCATGTCGGTCTCAATGTGCACGCCCATGATGTGGCCGATGCTGGACATATAATACTGGGCGGCACCGTCAATGATGCGCAGCACAAAATAGAGCGCGGCCAGCCGCAGCACGATGCCCGCCGTGAGGGTGATGCCCACCCCCATGGCGGAGTTGGTAATGGTGCTCATGATCTTGGGCAGCACAATGTCGCACAAAGTTGTAAGAGCCGCACAGAACAGGTCGAGGAACAGGGTCTTTTTGTACTTGGTCAGGTAAGGCAGAAAGCGCCGGATCAATGCGCCGCTGCTGGCGTGATGCGCGCCGGGGTCGTTGATGGTCGTTTTTTGTTTTTTGGACATGATGCCTCCGTCTTTTTATTTTTTGCTGTAATCCCGCTCGCCATAGATGGCGGTGCCGATGCGCACCAGGGTGGCACCTTCGCGGATGGCGTTTTCAAAGTCGCCGCTCATGCCCATGGAAAGGGTCTCCATGGCCACGTTCTGGTAGCCGCGCTCCCCGGCCTGCACAAACAGCTTGTACACCTCGCGCAGATACCGGCGGTTCTGGGCGTCATCGTCATTCACGGGCGGAATGGCCATCAGGCCCTTGACCCGGATGTGCTCCTGGGCGGCGGCAGCGTCCAGCAGGGGCCACAGGGCCTCCGGGGCCACGCCGGTTTTGCTCTCTTCGCCGCCGATGTTCACTTCCAGCAGCACGTTCTGCACAATGCCGGCCTTGGCGGCTTCCTTTTCAATGGCGTTCAGCAGGTGCTCGCTGTCCACGCTCTGGATCAGGCTGGCACGGCCCAGCACCTTTTTGATCTTGTTGGTCTGCAGGTGGCCGATGAAGTGGCTGGGCTTGCCGCAGTAGGCCCCGGCATCGTAGTTTGCGCACAGCTCCTGCACATGGTTCTCGCCGAACACGTCAATGGGCAGGGCCGCACTGGCGGCCACGGTGGCGGCGGTGCGGGTCTTGCAGGCGGCGCACAGCTGCACGGCAGACGGGTCGCGGCCCGCTTCCCGGGCGGCGGCGGCCATCTTTTCGCGGATCTCCGCCACGGCCTCCTTCATCTGTTCCAACGTCTTTTCTGCCATAGGTCGTCAGTCCTCCTCGGTATACTTGGCGCGCTCGCCGCCAATCAGCTTCGGGCGGGTGCGGGCGCACAGAATGTTGGCTTCGCCGATCTTGTTCAGGGTCAGGCGCACCGGCACGGCCACCCGCTTGAGGTGCATCCCGATGAGGGTGCCGCCGATGTCGATGCCTGCATGGGCGCGGATCTCTTCCACGGCAATGGGGTCCCGGAAGTTCTTCCAGCAGGTGGTGGCCCAGCTGCCGCCGGCATGGGGGCGGGGCACTACGCACACTTCCTCCCAGCCGTACTTTTCAGCGGCTTCCCGCTCGATGATAATGGCGCGGTTCAGGTGCTCGCAGCACTGGGCCGCCAGCCAGATGCCCTGCCCGGCCAGCACCGGGGCAATGCCTGCATACACGGCCTGGGCGGCTTCCAGGCTGGAATCCTTGCCAATGTGACCGCCCACGATCTCGCTGGAAGAGCAGCCCACCACAAACACATCGCCCTTTTTCAGCTTTGCCTGGGCCAGCAGCTCGGTCACGGCCTGCCGGGCCTCGGTCTCGATCTGTTTTTTGAATGCTTCGGTCATTTCAAAACACTCCTTTTATACACGGGCAGACAGCAGCACTGCACTGTCTGCCGTACCAAAATACACTTTGCTTTCCACCGGGCACACCGCGGTGCAGCTGCCAAGACGCCTGCCGCCCGTAAGGGTGCGCTGCCATTGGCCGGTCTGCAGGTCCACGGCTTCCGCGCAGGGGGCGTCCGCCGCCAGACCGAACAGCTTTTCCTGCATGGACTGCCCCACCCGCAGCGCAATGCCGCGCAGGAAGGTGCTGCCCGCGTTCCGCTCCAGCCAGCGGCTGTACCCCCAGCGGTAACTGACGGACAGGGTGCCGTCCGTGTCCAGGGCCAGCGCGCCGGGGTAGCCGGGCAGGCCGGAGACAAAGCTCTGGCAGTTTTTGCCGCCTGCCGTTACTTCCCGGGCAGCGGCATCCACGCTCCACACACAGCGATTGCCCAGGTCTGAGACGTACAGGGTGCTGCCGTCTGCCGAGAGGGCCAGGCCGGAGGCCCCGGCCACATCGCCCAGCACCCGCTGCACCGAGCGGTCTGCCGGGTCGTACACGTACACCCAGCCGGTGCCGGTGTGGGCCAGCAGCTCGGTGCGCAGGGTGCTTTCCAGCCCGGCGGCGGCGCTGGCATCCGCTGCCACGGCAAAGTAGATCCTGCCGTCCGGGCCGGCTTCCACGGCAGAGATCGCGCCCAGGGCCGCCCCGTCCATCTGGGTGACCACCTGTTCCACGGCGGTGCCCCAGCTGTCGTGGGCGGCGCGGCACAGGCTGCCGCCGGCGGGTGTGAGCACGGCAAGCCACAAATCGCCATTGTTGTCAAAGGCAAAGCTGGTCAGCTCGCCGTCTACGCTTAGAATGGCCGCATAGTGGCCGCCATCGGTGCGCACCAGGTCGCTGGTGCGCTTTTTCAGGGCGGCACCGTTCCAGGCTGCCGCATACACAAAGCCGTCCTGGGCGCGGATGCAGTCCACACCCTGGTATTCGCCCAGATCCCAGGCGTCCTTGCTGTCGGCAGAAAGCGCCGTCTGTGCCGCGCCGGTGCTCTGCCGGAGATCGGGTGCTTTGTAGCTTTGGGGCGGGGTGTCGATGGGCCGGAACACCAGCGCATACACCAGTGCCAGCAGGATGCACACCCCGAACACGGTGCTGGCCGTGCGGAACCGCTTGAGCAGGGCATCCCGCTCGGCAGCGGCCTGGGCCGCGTACTCCGCCCGGCGGCGGGCGGCCCGGGCATTGGCGCGGTTGGCGCGCCGCACCCAGCGGTCCACAAACAGGGCCACCTGCGGCCCCACCGTGAGAGACGCAATGGCCAGAATGAGCAAAAATTCAACCAGTCCGATCCGCATGGAAATTGTTTCCTTTTCCGTTCAAAACTTGTGCGGCAGGCAGGGCCTGCCCTTATCGCTTCAGTATAACATTCCCGGCCGGGCAGTGCAAGAGCGGCGGCCCGCTGCAGCAAAATACGCCTGTGCAGGCCGGGGGTTCTGTGGTATACTGGGGGTGAGCGGGGGCATTTTCCAAATGCTTCACGCAAACTTCACCAAAATTTCCAATTCTTTGCGTAAGATAAGCTTATATTCCAATGATACACTATGGATGTTGATCCTTTACCCTGAGAGGAGTCTGTTTTATGGCCAAGATCCTGATCGTTGACGATGAACCCCGGATCCGTGAGCTGATCCAGGAACACCTGAAGTATGCCGGTTACGTCTGCGAAGAAGCCGGGGACGGCTCGGCCGCGCTTTCGCTGCTGTCCGGCGGCGGCTTTGACCTGGTGATCCTTGATCTGATGATGCCTTTTATGGACGGCATGACCTGCCTGCGGGAGATGCGTGCCCGCCACATCAATACTCCGGTGATCATCCTGACCGCCCGCGGCGAGGAGTATGATAAGCTGGCCGGCCTGGAAGGCGGCGCGGACGACTATGTGGTCAAGCCCTTCTCCCCCCGGGAGCTGGTGGCCCGGGTGCGGGCCGTGCTCAACCGTACCATGCCCCACCCGGAAGCTTCTGCCGGGACCATGACCTTTGGCGAGCTGACCATTGACACGGCCAGCCACACCGTGCGGGTGTCCGGCGAGGATGTTGCCCTGACCCCCAAGGAGTTTGACCTGCTGGTGTTCCTGGCCTCCAACAAGGGCATTGCCCTCAGCCGCGAAAAGATCCTGCAGAAGGTGTGGAACTACGACTACTTTGGCGAGGACCGCACCGTGGACACCCACGTCAAGATGCTGCGGGGCCACCTGGGCAAGTGCCGGGGCTACATTGCCACCGTGTGGGGCATCGGCTACAAGTTTGACCCGGACGCCAACCGGTAAGCGGAGGAAGCGCGGTTCATGCGGCAAACCAAAAAAACACGCCATCTGCCGGGCATCCGCGGGCAGCTGATGTGCTTTCTGTGCTTTATCTGCCTGCTCCTGCTGGGGTTGTTCTGGTTTTTGTCCACCCAGCTGCTGGAGCCGCTGTACACCAAGCACATTGAAAAGCAGCTCACCAGCCAGGCCGAGACCATTGTTTCGCAGCTGGACACGGCGCTGGAAAACGGCGAGGTGCTGTCCAGCTGGTCCTTCGGGCGGCTGTATGTCAACACCGGCTTTTTTGAAAAGCTGGCTATGCAGCTGTACTCCGGCGGCACCCTGAGCAGCTTCTGCGTGGACATTTCGGATTCCACGCTGAAGCAGATCTACAAAATCGAAAACCAGTCCTACTGCAACCTGCACGAGACTTATCTTTCGGATTCGGCCACCAATCAGGTGGTGAACACCGCCATTGCCATGCGCCGCAAGTGCCGCACCACCGGCAGCTTTGTGCAGACGCTGAACCCGCCGAGGCTGTCCGGCTCGGCCCAGCTGCTGGCGGGGCGCACCACGGCGGACGGCAGCTATACCATTCTGGTCACCACCAGCCTGGTGCACGTGTCGGAAGCCGGCAAAGTGCTCAGCACCCTGCTGCCGCTGGCGGCGGCGCTGATCTTTGTGTTTGCGCTGTCGGCGGCGTGGCTGTTCAGCGAGTGGTTCACAAAGCCGCTGCGCCAGCTCTCCCGGGCGGCACGGCAGATGGCCCAGGGCAACTATGCTGTGTATGTGGACAGCCGCCGTGCCGATGAACTGGGCACCCTGGCGGAGGACTTCAACCACATGGCCGCTGAGGTGCAGCGCGCCGCCCAGATGCAGCGCGACCTGCTGGCCAATGTCTCCCACGACCTGCGCACTCCGCTGACCCTCATCAAGGGCTATGCCGAAACGGTGCGCGACCTGACCGGAGACGACAAGGCCCACCGCGATGAGCAGATGAACATTATTGTGGATGAGGCCGACCGCCTGACGGCGCTGGTGTCCAGCGTGATGGAACTGAGCAAGGTGACCAGCGGCGCGGACAAATGCGAGCGGGTGCACTTTGATATGGGCCAGCTGTGCGACGAAGTGAGCGAGCGGTACGAGGCCATCTGCGCCCAGAACGGCTGGCAGCTGCAGCTGGACCTGCCGGACGAGGAACTGCCGGTGTATGCAGACCCGGATATGATGCAGCGTGCCCTGCACAACCTGCTGGGCAACGCCATGCATCACATCGGCCCGGACGGCATCTTTGTGCTGCGGGCATCCCGCTGCACCGAGGGCGTACGGGTGGAAGTGGAGGACCACGGCCCCGGCATTGCCGCCGAGGACCTGCCCTACATCTTTGACCGGTACTACCGCTCCCGCTCGGATGCGGGCAAGCAGGGCACCGGCCTGGGCCTTTCCATCACCAAGGCCATCTTCCAGCAGCACGGCTTCCGCTTTGGGGTGCAGAGCACCGTGGGCAAGGGCACCATTTTCTGGTTCATTATGAACGACCTGCCCGCCAGCGAAATGCTGCCGCTGGACTGAGCACGACCCGCAAAACGCTGCAGAGAGGGTGGACCGATGAGCGAATTTTCTCATTTGAAAAACAAGCTGCTGGCCGAGCAGGTGGAGGACCAGCTGTACCATTATATCCTGGATACCCCGCTGGAACCCGGGGCCAAGCTGCCCAACGAGTTTGAGCTGGGCGAAAAGTTCGGCGTGGGGCGCAGCACCATCCGCGAGGCGGTAAAGCTGCTGTCCAGCAAGGGCATCGTGGAGGTGCGGCGCGGTTCCGGCACCTATGTGGTCACCACAGCCAAGGGCCTTTCGGACCCGCTGAACCTGCGCAATGTGCAGGACAAGAACGCGCTGGCACTGGATCTGGTGAATGTGCGCCTGCTGCTGGAGCCGGGCATGGCGGAAATGGCCGCCCTGAACGCCACGGACGAGGACATTGAGCGCATCCGCCGCCTGTGCGACCGGGTGGAGAGCAAGATCTACCACGGGGACCTGTACATTGAGGACGACATTGCTTTTCACACCTGCATTGCCGAGAGCAGCAAGAATATGGTGGTGGAACAGCTGATCCCCATCATTGACACGGCGGTGATGATGTTTGTGAACGTCACCCACAAAAAGCTGATCGAGGAAACGGTGCAGACCCACCGCATGATCACCGAAGCCATTGCGCACCACGACCCCATCGGGGCGCGGTCGGCCATGGTGATGCACCTGAACTTCAACCGCACCTATATCAAAAAACTTTACGATGGAGAACCGGTGGAGGACTGACCGCCGGAACCATCAGATGAAAAGCCGCTGCACGGTGTTTCCGTGCGGCGGCTTTTTTGCGCCTGCGGCACGCAGGACAGCTTTCTGATATGTACCCAGTTTTCTGGACACTGGCTCAAAAATAAATAATTAGGTTTCT
>CAVIXY010000019.1:10445-28846 GCA_963646665.1 Bacteroides sp. CAG:545 | reverse complement strand
TGCCCCGAACGGTCAGGAGCATCTGCGGCTCACTGGGGTTGTCCTCAATTTTCATGCGAAGCCGCCGGACATACACCGTGAGGGTGCTGTTGTCGATGTAATTTCCGTTGCAGTCCCACAGTTTTTCCAGAATTTTCTCCTTGGTCAGGATCATGTTCGGATTTTGTATAAACAGGCACAGCAATTTGTATTCTGCGGCGGTCAGCTCCAGCAGGTTCCCATTTTTAAAGGCCTGCCCCTGCAGCAGCCGGACCCGGATGCCATTGGACTGCAGCTCGGTGTCGGCTGCACGGAACGCGCCTGCCCGGCGCAGCAGCGCATGGACCCTTGACTGCAGGACCCCCAGCTTGAAGGGCTTGGTGATGTAATCATCTCCGCCAAGGTCCAGCCCCATAATGATGTCCATTTCTTCATCGGAAGCGGTCAGAAACAGGATGGGCACCTTGGAGGTAAGCCGCACCTTCTGGCAGAATTCAAAGCCGGAGCCGTCCGGCAGCGATACGTCCAATACCAGCAGATCATATTTTTCGTCCGCCCAGATCGTCTGTGCTTCCTGCAGCGTCCGGGCTGCATCCACCTCAAAGCCCTGTTTTTTCAAAGCAAACGAAAGCCCCTTCACAAGGCTCAGATCATCTTCCAGCAGCAAGATCCTGCGCATGGTCAAGCTCCTTTCCCTGCCTCACACATTTCTTTCCCGTACCGGCTGCCGCCTGCATTCACAGGTCCTTTGCCAGCAGGTAGCGGTCAAAGCCGCCGTACATCTCCCGCCGGGCGCGGACAACAAACCCGCTGGCCAGGGCATTGCGAAGGCTGTACTGGTTTTCCGGGCAGACGGTGGCCCCCAGGTGGGTGATCTGCGGCGGCAGCAGCGGCAGGGCCGCTTCCAGCATTCTGCGCTGCAGGCCGTTGCCGCGCCAGTCCGGGTGCACCACAGCACTGTCGGCGTTGGCCCAGCAGCACCACTCTTCCGGCGGCACCCCCAGAAAGGCGGCGTAATTGTCCGGCTGCTGCCCGCAGTAGTGCAGCGTGAGGTAGGCTCCCAGACGGCTGCCCTGCCACACGCCGATGCACAGGCTGTTTGCAATGTAATCCGTGATATGTTCCAGCGTATCGGTCACAAACCATTCCGGGTGCGGCATGGCTGCGTGCACTTCGTTCTGCAGCGCATACACCGCCGGGGCTTCGGCCGGGATGCAGCGGCGCAGGGTGACCGGCAGCTGTGCGGGCTGTCCGCAGGATTGATGCAGGATACGTTCCATTCTACAACGCCCTCCAAAATAAAATCGTACTTTTTGTAGGATTCCAGTATAAATGCCGTTTCTTCCCCTGTCAATTTGTGTTATAATAAAAGAGGGACTTTTTGCCGAAATTGCAGACTGCGCCCCGAAGTCCCGGCGGGATGCCCGCCTGTGAACGGAGGAACAACATGAAGGAATCCACACTTGCCTCTTCCAGCCGACTGGGCGGCGCTGTGATCAGCGACCGCGTGGTTGCCAGCCTGCTGGACGAACTGCGCACCGGGCGCTATGCCCGTGCCGACCGTCTGCCTGCCGAGGTAGACCTTGCCGCCGAACTGGGCGTGAGCCGCACGGTGATCCGGGATGCGCTGAGCGAAATGGAACGTGCCGGATACGTGGAGCGGGTACGCGGCATTGGCACGGTGGTCAACCGCTCGGTGCTGGACCTGCGCAGCCGCCTGGATCAGAAGCTGGAATATTACCCGCTGATCCGCAGCTTTGGCAGCTACCCCCATGCAGACGGCATTCAGGTGTTCCCCATCCGGGCCGGAGAAGAGCTGGCCCACAACCTGCAGATCGAGCCGGGCGATGAAGTGATCTGCATCAAAAAGCGCATTCTGGCCGACACCACGCCGGTGATCTACTCCATCGACTACCTGCCCCGCGCCCTGTTCGGCAGCCGGGACTACACCCGCATCGACCTGACCGGCGGCGTATTCGATATTCTGGAGCGGGAGTGCCACCAGCAGATCTCCTCCAACGTGGCGCACCTGAAGGCAAGCTGCGGCGATGATGCCATCCGCTCCGCCATGCGGCTTGCCCCGGGCGAAGCCATGCTGCTGCTGGACGAAGTGTGTTTCAATCGTTTGTGCAAGCCGGTGATGCGTTCGCTGAGCTATTACACAAACTTTTTTGATTTTTCCATTCTGCGCAAACTGCTTTGATTTCACGGAGGTATGTACCCATGCGACATCTGATCGACCCGTTGGATTTTACCCAGCAGGAAATCACCGCACTGCTCGACCTTGCTGACCGGATCTGCGAAGACCCCGAGGCCTATCAGGACGTTGCAGCGCACAAAAAGCTTGCCACCCTGTTCTACGAGCCTTCCACCCGTACCCGTCTGTCCTTCGAGGCCGCCATGCTGAACCTGGGCGGCCATGTGCTGGGCTTTCCCAGCGAGAATGTGTCCAGCGCCAGCAAGGGCGAGAGCGTGGCCGACACCATCCGCGTGGTATCCTGCTACGCCAACATTGTGGCCATGCGCCACCCCAAGGAGGGTGCCCCGCTGCGCGCCTCCCGCTACTCCCGCATTCCGGTGATCAACGCGGGTGACGGCGGCCACCAGCACCCCACCCAGACCCTGACCGACCTGATGACCATTCGCCGCCGCAAGGGCCGGCTGGATGACCTGACCATCGGCTTGTGCGGCGACCTGAAGTTTGGCCGCACCGTGCACTCCCTGATCAAAACCATGGCCCGCTGCCAGAACATCCGCTTTGTGCTCATCAGCCCGGAAGAGCTACGTGTGCCGGACTACATCATCAACGATGTGCTGGAAGCCAACGGCATCCAATACAAGGAGACCCGCAGCCTGGAAGAAGTGATGCCGGAGCTGGATATCCTGTACATGACCCGTGTGCAGAAGGAGCGCTTCTTCAACGAGGAGGACTACATCCGCCTGAAGAACAGCTACGTGCTGACCAAGGAAAAGATGACTCTGGCCAAGCCCGATATGGCGGTGCTGCACCCCCTGCCCCGCGTGAACGAAATTGCACTGGATGTGGATGATGATCCCCGGGCGGCCTACTTTGAGCAGGTGCAGAACGGCGTATACGTGCGCATGGCACTGATCATGACGCTGCTGGGGCTTGCAGATCCCAAGGCACCGAAGGAGGGAAACTGATATGCTGAACATTGACGAGATCCAGAACGGCATTGTGATCGACCACATCAAGGCTGGCACCGCCATTGGTCTGATGGACCTGCTGGGCATCAAGGGCAACCGCACCGCCAGCGTGGCACTGATCCAGAACGCCCGCAGCAACAAGAGCGCCAGCGGCCGCAAGGACATCATCAAGGTGGAGGGCGATGCCTCCTGGCTGAACCTGGATGTGCTGGCCTACCTTGACCCGGACATCAGCGTGACCGTGATCGAAAACGGCAAGGCTGTGCGCAAGGAAAAACCCAAGCCCCCCAAACGCCTGGTGAACATTGTGCGCTGCCGCAACCCCCGCTGCATCTCCTCCATTGAGGAAGAGTGCGATCAGATCTTTGAACTCAGCTCCAACGGCAAGTACCGCTGCATCTACTGTGAGCAGGAGCTGCAGGTAAAACCGGAATAAGCGCAGAATTTTTAAAGAAACAAACAGGCGGTGCCTGCCCGGAAACCCCGGATGCAGGCACCGCCTGTTTTTGTGCATAAAAAAATCTGACGAGACTCTCCACAACGTAATTGATGTTCCCCTGCCGCTCCGTTCCCGAACAGCAGGCTGAACTGCGACGTATTGAGCAGACTTTTATAAACAGCAAATCCCCATGACCGCCGTAAAAAGTCCCGTCAGAAGCAGCTGTGCACGCACAGCACAATAAGCAAAGGAGTGATGCAGCACCGTTTACACGCACCACGGCATTCTGCTCCATCCAGCAACAAAGCTCTTCTCAGGGGAACTCCCCCACCGCAACATCACCATGTTGGCACGGAAGGCTTCCTTTGCCAGATTTATTGTAGCAGAGTTGCGTTCCTGTTGCATATAAAATGTCATATTTTGACGGTGCACATGTCACGAATCGCCGGTTGGAATGGAACAGGTAAAGCGAAACCACCGGTCCCGGCAGCTGAGGGCGTATTCCCCGCCGCAGCGGGTCACCACATCGGCCACGTTGGCAAGACCCATGCCGTGCCCCGGCTCCGTTTTGGTGGTGCGCGGCAGCTGGCCGTCCACCAGTTCCACGTCCTTCTGCACCCGGTTGCGCACCGAGAACAGGTACTCCCCGCCGGTTCTGCGCACCCGCACATACACCTCCGGCGGGGCCGCCTGGGCCGCCGCACGGATGGCGTTGTCCAGCAGGTTGGAGACCACGATCACCATATCCATGCCGGAAAGGGGCAGCTGCTTGAGGTCGCACAGGTCAAAGTACACGGCCACCCCCTGCTTTTTGGCTTCCTCGTATTTTTTGCTCAGGATGGAATCCAGCAGCGGGTTGTGAGTGTCCATGATGGTGGTACCGGCGGCCACCTGCTTGCTTACGGCAGCAAGGTACTCCTGTGCACCGGGCAGGTCCTGCTGGGCCAGCAGGGCGCTGAGTGCCTGAATGTGGTTGGTAAACTCATGGGTGAGCCGCCGCTGCGCAGTGTAGGAGTCCAGCAGGGCTTCGGCGCGCTGCTGCTCCAATGCCGCGCGGAGGCGGTCGGTCTGGCGGCGCATCACCTGGTTGTTGAACATTTCCACAATGCCCAGGTGCACCAGCACCGCCACCGTCAGGCCCACGGTGATGAGCATATTGAGCAGCGTGGGCATTTTGTCGCTGGCCGACGCCATGAGCACGATGTTGAGCGCCACGACCACCCCGGGGAAAAAGCTCACGATCATTGCCTGCAGCGGGTCCAGTGCGCGGCGGCGGTTCCAGCGGCGCACAAAGTAAGCCACCACAATGCCCACCACCAGCACCGAGAACACCAGGGCTGCTAGGCAGCTCTTGTAACGCCAGGTCTGGCCCGGCGGCACCCCAAGGCCCCAGGCAAAGGCATGGCTCACCGTGTTTTCGGTCAGCAGGCACATGGTGCCGTTGATCAGGCAGGCGGTGAGTTTTTCCACCAGATCCCCGCCAAAAAGCCACACAGTGACCAGCAGATAGATCACATTGGACGCCACCGAAATGCTGTTGAAAAAGCCAAAATCGAAGCAGATGGACAGCCCCAGCAGCCCGCCGGCCGCCGCCGCTGCCCAGAAACACGGGTGCCGGATCGTCCTGTTTTTGCCAAGGTACGTAAAATCGACCAGGATGTAGACCACCCACTGCGCAATGCACACCAGGTGCCCCAGCATGGTCCAGAGCACATCTTTATTCATCGCCGAACTGCCCCTTCCATTCCAGGTAGGCGCTGCGGATGGCGGCATAGTTGCTGCGGCTGACGCTGAGCTCCACCCCGTTTTTCAGTTCCACCTTGTAGTTGCGGATGCAGCGCACATACTTCATGTTCACCACATCGCTGCGGCCCACCTGCAAAAAGCCGTTTTCCTTAAGCATGGGCGGCAGCTCGGCCAGCTTGCCGTAAAAGGTGCACACCGGCTCGCGGGGGATGTCGCCGTAGATGTTGATCTGGCGCAGATTGCTTTCCAGATAATAGATCTGATCCAGCGGGATCTCGCTGGTTTCGCGGTTGTGGTGCACGGTCAGGCTGCGGCGGTCGCGGGTCATCTCGGCATAGATGTCGTCCAGGCAGCGCGGCAGCTGCGCCGTTACATCCCGCTTGAGAATGTAGCGGAACGCGCTGACCGTATACCCCTGCAGCGCAAATTCCAGGTAGGCCGAAACATACACCAGCAGCATTCCGGGGTTGTGCTGCTTGAGCTGGCCTCCCAGGGCAATGCCGTCCATCTGCGGCATGTCCACGTCCAGGAACACCAGCTGGTACAGCTCCAGTTCCGGCAGCGCCAGCACCTCCGCACCGCTGGTGCAAAGGGTGCACTGCACCGGGATCTCGTGGGCTTCAAAATACGCAGCAACGTACTCTGCAGCCCGTGCGCCAAAGGCAGCATCATCATCACAGATCAGGATATGCATGGCGGGTTGGCCCTCCTACCGAGAAAGGCTCCCCTTTTCAGAGGAGCCTGAACCCATTGGTTTTTGGTTGTTTATGCAAAGAATTTGTCGTAGATGCCGAAAGCAAAGATGAACAGTACGATCAGCGGCAGAACATAGGTCAGGTAGCCGCGCATCCAGTCGTGCATCTTCAGGCCTTCGCCAGTGTTGACTTCCTTTTTGTAGTTGTCCCAGCCCCAGCCGTAGCGAGTCACGCAGAACAGCAGGTACACCAGGCTGCCCAGCGGCAGGAACAGGTTGCTGACCAGGAAGTCCTCCACATCCAGCACTGCACCGCCGAACACGGCAAAGCCGTCCCAGGCCCAGAGGTTGTAGCCCAGCACGCAGGGCATGGACAGCAGGGTGATGAGCACAAAGTTGACCAGCGCCGACTTTTTACGGCTGCATCCGGTAAGCTCCATGCCGCAGCAGATGATGTTTTCAAACACAGCCAGCACCGTGGACAGGGCCGCAAAGGCCATGAACAGGAAGAACAGGCTGCCCCACAAACGGCCCATTGCCATGTTGGCAAAAATGTTGGGCAGCGTGATAAAGATCAGGCTGGGGCCGCTGGTCTGGTCCACATGGTAGGTGAAGCAGGCCGGGAAAATGATCAGGCCGGCCGTGATGGCCACGAAGGTATCCAGCACCACAATGCGCACC
The DNA here is from genome assembly GCA_963646665.1 of Bacteroides sp. CAG:545. Lineage (GTDB taxonomy): Bacteria > Bacillota > Clostridia > Oscillospirales > Ruminococcaceae > Faecalibacterium. Next base: position 22,139 of record CAVIXY010000019.1, on the reverse strand, counting down.
GACTCGCCCAGCAGGGAGTGCTCCTTGCCAATGTAGCTGCCAAAGATGGCCATGGCGCCAATGCCCAGGCTCAGGGTAAAGAAGGCCTGGTTCATGGCGGTGACCAGCGTGTTGACCACGCCCACTTCCTTCATGCGGGCAAAGTCCGGCACCAGGAAGAAGGTCAGGCCCTCTTTGGCACCTGCCATGAACAGGCTGTTGATGGCCAGCACCACCATGATCACCAGCAGTGCGATCATCATGACCTTGGTCACCCGCTCCAGGCCATTCTGCAGGCCCTTGGCACACACCAGGATGCCCAGGGCCACCACGAACACCATCCAGAAGGTCATCACGCCGGGGTTGGCCAGCATTTCCGTGAACTTACCGGCCACCTGGTCAGCGTTCAGGCCGGAGAGCTTTCCGGCTGCCGTCATGTAGAAATAGTGCAGCATCCAGCCAGCCACCGTAGTGTAGAACATCATCAGCAGGTAGCAGCCGATCAGGGTAAAGTAGCCGTGGATGTGCCACTTCTGGCCCGGCTTTTCCAGCGCCTGATAGGCGCGCACCGGGCTTTTGCGGGAGGCACGGCCCACTGCAAACTCCATAGTCATAATGGGCAGGCCCAGAATGACCAGGAAGATCAGATAAAACAGCACAAATGCGCCGCCGCCGCCCTGGCCTGCCACATACGGGAACTTCCACACATTGCCAATGCCGATGGCACAGCCTGCCGAGAGCAGAATGAAGCCCAGCCGGGACTTCAGGTTTTCTCTTTCCATGATTCCAATAAACTCCTTGTTTCCAGTCTGCCCTGCCAGCCAACCGGCCCGGCAAAGCGTTGCTTTTGTATTATAGCACAAATTCTGTCGATGAACAGAGCCACTTCAGAACGATGAACTTTTGTTGTCAAAAGTTTCTTCTGTCTCCGGGGCGCATACATTTTCTTTCCCGCAAAAGGCGTTTCTATCTTTTTAGCGATAACGCGCTTCTTTTTGTCCATTTATCCTTTCAAATCAATTTCATTCATTTTTAAGATGAAGATATGATAGTTCTTCATCTCCCGCACTGGCGGGAGTTTTCCGCGTTCCCGCCCTGCGCTCTTTCCCCTGCCCTGCTATGAAAAAACTCCGGAAAATCAGTTGATTTTCCGGAGTTCTGAGTGCGCTTTCTTGGATTGGAATGCTTCTTTCGACTTACTTGCGCTTGTTCGGGGTGCCCTTGCCCACCGGCCCACGGGGACGGCGCTCGGCAGCCTTGGACTGCAGGGCGGCACTGCGGGTCTGGGCACGGCCCTTGGCAGCTGCGCCGCGCAGGGCATTCACCTCAGCCTTGGTCAGCTCGCGGTAGGTACCGGGCTTGAGCATTCCCAGCTTGACCACACCCTCGGCGTTGCGCTTCAGGCGCACCACTTCCAGGCCAACGGCCTCGCACATGCGGCGGATCTCGCGGTTCTTGCCCTCTTTCAGGGTCATTTCCAGCACGGTGCGGCCCGGCTCATCCACCGCCACATTGATGGCGCAGGGCAGGGTCTTGGTGCCATCGTCCAGCACCACGCCGCTGCTCAGCTTGAGGATCGTGGCTTCATCGGCACGGGGCTGCACGGTAACGCGGTACAGCTTGGAGATACCGCCGGACGGATGGGTCACTGCCTGTGCAAAGGCTCCATCGTTGGTCATCAGCAGCAGGCCCTCGCTGTCCTTATCCAGGCGGCCCACCGGATACAGGCGGGCGGGGATATCGCTCACCAGGTCCATCACGGTTTTGCGGCCCAGCTCATCGCTGGCGGTGGTCACATAGCCGCGGGGCTTGTACAGGGCCAGATAGTACAGCTGCTGATCCTTTTTGATGTAGATGCGCTGGTCATCCACATGCAGCACATCGCGGTTGGGGTCCATCTTGTCGCCCACCTTGACCGGGTGGCCATTGACCTTCACGCGGCCTTCGGCGATGATCTGCTCGGCGGCACGGCGGGAGCAAAGCCCCTGCTCGGCCATGATTTTCTGAATACGTTCTTCTGCCATAATCAAAACTCCTTGTGCGCCTCCCGGCGCTCAAAACGCACGCTGCTGCGTGCTGTATCTAAAACCACAGGTTGGAAGCCTGCGGTTACGGCTTGAATAATAAAGTAACATTTGCGCAAACAGGACAACAGGGAGCTTTCCACGCAAATGCTACGGGCCATTCCATTGCCCGCCCTACCACCTACGGTGGCAGGGACCCACCCTCCGGATCATTTGCTTAGGGAACTCCCTGCTGTCCTGTCAGGAAAGCTGCATTCATCTAAACTGCGGACCGGGAGTTTCTCCGAGAACCGTCCGCTGGGGTGGGACCCTGTTGCCCGCAGGGCAATAGGGCGGGCGATGGAATGGCCCGATTCGTGTCCGAGGAGAAAGCTCCCGGACTGCAGTTTTTACTGCTCTGTAGTCGTACCCAAAGCAGCCTTATCGTCCTTTTTCACCATGGCGGCAATCTTGTCCACCAGTTCCGGCAGCATGGTCAGTGCGCGGTTGATGGTGTCGGCATTGTCCGACAGCTGAATGGTGCGCACGCAGCCATCCTTGATCACAAGAAAAGCCACCGGCTGAATGTTGACACCGGCACCGGAGCCGCCGCCGAACAGGTCCTTGTTGGCGGCGTTTTTGCCGTCAAAATCGGTGCCGCCGGATGCAAAGCCAAAGCTCACCTTGGATACCGGCAGAATGGTGGTGCCGTCCTGGGTGGTAATGGGTTTGCCAATGATGGTATTGGCGTCCACCATCTCGCGGATCTTCTCCATGGTAACGTTCATAATGCCCTGAATCGGATGCTCAGCCATAAAACACGTCTCCTTTATCCGTTGGTCCGGCGGCTCTGCCCTGCCCCGCTGCCGGGGCGCACCGGGCCGCCTGCGCCTTATTTTATATAGTGTACCACAATCACAGGAACACGTCCAGCACCTTTTCGCGCCAGAACTCCACCAGTACCCGCAGTGCTGCCAGCACAATGAACAATGCCCGGGCCGATACCCGCAGGGATACCCGGTCCTCCACCGTGGGCTGTGCACTGCCGAAATCCGGCAGGATGCGCAGCTCGTCAAACTGCAGGTAGATGGCATGGTCCAGCACGCCCAGCACCGGGTAGAGCCACGCCTGCAGTCTGCCGTAGTTGCGGGCAGCTGCGGCGGGGTCCTCCCCGCGCACACCCAGACAGACCCGGATGCGGGTGATGCGCAGCGCGCCGAACACCGCTTTGGTCAGGGTGCCGGCCCCGCGCAGGATGGTGCACAGGACGTTGAGGGTGATCTTTGCCTTTTTGCGGGGCGGGGCCTGCTTTTTCGGCTTGGGTTTTGCCGCCGCTTTTTTCTGCCTGCGGGCGGCGCGCCAGCTGTTCCATTTTGCTTTCAGCTTTGCGCGCAGGCCTTTGGGCGGCTGCGGGTTTTCCGGTGCCGGGGGCGGCTCCGGCTTGGGGTACTGAAACACCGGAAAGGTAATGCCCAGTGCCCCGGCCCGTACCGTGAGCACCTCGTTTTCCCAGCGGACGTCTGCACAGAACGGGATCAACAGCAGCAGTGCCAGCAAAACCAGCACCACCAGCAGCAAAATGCCAAGGACCTTCAGCAACAGCAGCAGAAAAGCTCCTGCTGCCGAGAGAACGGCCAGAACCATGCTCATGGGTCATCCCTCGCTTTCTGCCGGTTCCCGGTGTACCGGGGGCAGCTCTTCCAGGCTGGAAAGGCCGAACACCCGCAAAAAAACATCGGTGGTGCGGAAACTGACCGGCCGGCCCGGCAGGTCCAGGCGCCCGGCTTCTTCGATCAGGCCTTTTTCCAGCAGGCTCGTCACACTGGACGAAGAGTCCACCCCGCGCACCTGCTCAATGAAGGCACGGGATACCGGCTGGTTGTAGGCAATGACGGTAAGGGTCTCCATGGCGGCAGGGCCAAGGGGGGCGGCGCGGCGGCTGTCCAGCAGGCGGCGCACGCAGTCGGCCCATTCGGTCTTGGTGGAAAGCTGCCAGCGGGTGTTCAGGTGCAGCAGGCACAGGCCGCTGTCCTCCCGGGCATAGCGCTCACGCAGGGCTTCCAGCGCAGCTTCCACATTGGCCTGCGGCAGCTGCACCGCCTGGGCCAGTTTATCGGCACCAATGGGGTCGCCGCTGGCAAACAGCATGGCTTCCACGGCGGCTCGGATCTGTTTCTGATTCATGCTTTCTCCTTATTGCCCTTGCTGCGGACGCGCCGCATGGTCAGCTCGCCCTGCTCGCCCAGGGCCACACGGCCGCCGCGCACCAGTTCCAACAGAGCCAGAAAGGTAGCCACATTGGTGCTGCGGCTCTGCCTGCGGGAAAACAGCTGGCTCATGCGGGCCGCTGTGCCGCCCAGAAGCTGGCGCAGGATGTACACCACCCGGCTGGTGACCGACACCATGGGCGCGGTGACCAGCGGCTCGAACTGCTGCTGCGTGGGTTCCCGCCGCAGTTTGGTGCGGCCGCACAGGGCGGCCCAGCAGTCGGCCAGCATCTGCGGCGCATGGTGCAGGGTGTAGGTGTTGTCCCATTCCAGTTCCAGCGGTGCACGCACGAACACCGGCGCGGCCTCGGCCCGCTGGCGCAGCACGGCAGCCATGCGGCGGCACTGATCGTATTCGATCAGCTGGCCGGTAAACTCCTGCTTCATGCGCTCGCCTTCTTCGCTGCGGGGCAGCAGCAGGTAGCTCTTCATCTCCACCAGGCGGGCCGCCATCTCAATAAAAGCGCTGGCGGTTTCCGGGTCCGGGTCGGCCTGCTCCACGGTGCGGGTGTACTGGTCGATCAGCTCCAGGATGGGAATGTTGTGCAGGTCCATCTTATGTTTGGCCACAAGTGCCAGCAATAATTCCAGCGGGCCATCAAAATCTTCCAGATGGAAGGTCAGTTCCTCTGCCACGGCTTACACCACCGTTCCCATGCTGCTGTAATAAATGGAATAGGCCAGTGTGTCGATGTACCGGGTCCCGGCGCTGAGCAGGTCCCACACTGCATTGTTGAGGTAGTACAGGGGGGTATCCAGCAGGCCCATCCACACCGCTGCCAGCAGGGCGATCATGATATAGCGCTCGTACTTCATCAGGCCGAAGTAAATACGCCGGGGCAGCACCACCAGCAGGATGCGGCTGCCGTCCAGCGGCGGCACCGGGATCAGGTTGAACACCGCCAGGCTCACGTTCATGAGCACAAGATACTGCAGGAAATAGGCAAGGTAGATGGTGACCTGGGTCACCGGTGCCCAGTAGTACATCACTTTCCAGGCCACCATGGCAAGGTAGGCCAGCAGAAGGTTGGCTGCCGGGCCGGCCAGAGCCGTGAGCGCCATGCCCCACTTGGGGTTTTTGAAGTTGCACGGATCGGTGGACACCGGCTTTGCCCAGCCCACGCCCGCAAACACCATGCACAGCGTGCCCAGCAGGTCGAAATGTGCAAAGGGGTTCAGCGAAAGGCGGCCCTCCCGCTTGGCGGTGGGGTCGCCCAGCAGCCAAGCAGCCAGAGCGTGGCCCGCTTCGTGGAACGGGATGGCCAGCAGCGCAACCAGTGCGCGGATGATGTAATAGGTTGTCCGTGTCATGTCGTAGTCTCCAAACCTGTAGATTGCCCGCTCATGGCAGGACTGTTATCTTATATAATACTATTTTTTTCTGCAATCGGCAAGGCCTGGCGGCAGAGAATGGAAAAACGGACGAGAAATTTTGAAAAAAGGCTTGCTTTTTGCCCGGCAATCTGCTAGAATAGTTAAGCTGATTATTTTGATTCCTTACTTCACTGCTAGGAGGTGCAAGTACCATGGCTAAATGTGAATGCTGCGGCAAGGGCGTTACCTTTGGTATTAAGGTTTCTCACTCCCATCGCCGTTCCAACCGTACCTGGAAGCCGAATGTCCGTCGTGTCAAGGCGGTCGTGGATGGCTCTCCCAAGTATGTCTACGCATGCTCCCGTTGCCTGCGCGCTGGCAAGATCACCCGCGCTGTCTAATTTGGTGTATGTTGCCGGTCACTTTGTCGAGTGGCCGGCTTTTTTATTTGCGGAAGGAGACGTGTGATGAATCTGCCAGCCGATCCGATCATGCTGCTGAGCGTGGTCAACCTCAAGCTGCGGGATTTTTACGGCAGCCTGGATGCTCTGTGCGAGGATCTGGACGCCGACAAATCCGACCTGTGCGCCAAGCTGCGTGCCGTGGGCTACGAATACGATGCCCAGCGCAACCAGTTTGTCTGATATTCCCCAAAGGCTTTCTTCAATTTGCAAACAGCCGGCACCGGTGTGCAGCGACTGTACCCGGGCCGGTGAATATGGAATAAGGAGTGCTTGATTTATGATCCAGGGTACCTATTACAAAGAGTGGAGTGCGGTTCTGGGCCGTGAAATGGAATTTAAGGTATACGGTCACGCCGGTGTGCCGGTGCTGGCCCTGCCTGCCCGCGGCGGCCGCTTTTACGATTGGGAGAACAACGGAATGCCCGATGCCATTGCCCAGCTGCTGAACGAGGGCAAGGTGCAGCTGTTCTGCGCCGATGCTGTGGACGGCGAAGGCCTGCTGAACGCAGACCTGCCCCTGCGCCGCCGCGCCGAGCTGCAGGAGAAGTATTTTGTGTACCTGACCGCCGAGCTGGCTCCGCGCATTCTGGCCCTGAACGGTGCCGCCAAGGGCACCAAGCTCTGGGCTGCCGGTGTGGACCTGGGCGCATATCAGGCCGTAAACTGCCGCCTGCGCCGTCCCGGCCTGTTTGCCGGTGCCGTGGGCATGAGCGGCGTGTACAACCTGGCCCGCTTCTGGGGCAGTGAAAGCGATGACCTGGTGCTGCGCAGCAGCCCCCTGCTGTACCTGCAGGAGACCGGCATTGCCAACAAGCTGGCTCTGGGCAAGGCAGAGGAAAACAGCCTGATGCTCTGCGCCGGACAGGGTGCTTACGAGGGCGATGCCCTGGACGACACCCAGGAGCTGGCCGATCTACTGAAGGATCAGGGCCTGCCCGCTCACCTGGAAGTGTGGGGCGGCGATGTGTCCCACGACTGGTACTGGTGGGGCAAAATGTGGAGCCTGTTTGCTCCCCGCATTCTGGACGTAAAGTAAGTTTTACATACGCTGTATCTGCAAAGAGAAAACGTCTCAACCGGCGTTTTCTCTTTTTTGTTATCCGCTTTGGATTAACGACCTCGCCCTCTCCGTCACGGCTTGCGCCGTGCCACCTCTCCCCTCGGGGAGCTGGTGAGCGTATGCGAACCTGAGAGGGGTCTTTCTTTTTTTGCGGGTTTCAATACCCCCACACCCTATTTGTGAAAATTATGAATTCCTACTTGATTTATAGGATACACTGTGCTATACTCCTGCTGTAAGCAAAAGATACCCCCATGGGGTTTATGAAAGGAGCTTGCGTATGGAACCCACTGAAAAGACTGGCTGCTGCTGCCATACCGATCCCGCTGCAGCCCCCGCAGAAACGGCCTGCTCCCCTGCCGATGAACCGGCAGTGCCCTGCTGCTGCCGCCACAAAGACCGCACCCCTGCCCAGCAAAAGGCTTTGCTGAACCGCCTGAGCCGCATTGAAGGCCAGGTGCGCGGCATCCACGGCATGGTGGAAAAGGACGCCTACTGCGTGGATATCCTGGTGCAGGTGGCAGCTGCCAACTCTGCACTGAACAGCTTTGCCAAGGCGCTGCTGGCCCAGCACGTTGGTACCTGTGTGGCCGATGACCTGCGTGCCGGCGGCACCGAAAAACTGGACGAGCTGCTGCGGCTTCTGCCCAAGCTCATGAAATGACCCCGGAATCGGCACCCTAGTTCTCACAGGAGGGAACACAATGGAACAATACAATGTAACCGGCATGAGCTGTGCGGCCTGCTCTGCCCGGGTGGAAAAGGCCGTAAAAAAGGTGCCGGGCGTTACCAGCTGCTCGGTGAGCCTGCTGACCAACTCCATGGGCGTGGAAGGCACCGCTTCCAGCGCCGACATCATCAAAGCCGTGCAGGACGCCGGTTACGGGGCCAGCCCCAAAGCCGCCGGTGCCGCTGCCGCCAGCAGCACCAGTGCCGACCTGGACGCCCTGGCCGACCACGAGGCCCCCAAGCTCAAGCGCCGTCTCATTGCCTCGCTGGGTTTTCTGCTGGTGCTGATGTACTTCTCCATGGGGCACATGATGTGGGGCTGGCCCCTGCCCCACTGGTTTGACGGCAACCACATTGCCATGGGCCTGGTGCAGCTGCTGCTGGCCGGCATTGTGATGGTGATCAACCAAAAGTTCTTCATCAACGGCTTCAAAGGGCTGATCCACGGTTCTCCCAACATGGACACCCTGGTGGCCATGGGTTCCATGGCAAGCTTTGTGTGGAGCACCTACGCCCTGTTTGCCATGACCGATGCCCAGCTGCACGGCAACGATGAGCTGGTCATGCACTATATGATGGAGTTCTACTTTGAGTCTGCGGCCATGATCCTGACCCTGATCACCGTGGGTAAGATGCTGGAAGCCCGTTCCAAGGGCAAAACCACCGATGCGCTCAAGAGCCTGATGAAGCTGGCCCCCAAAACCGCCACCCTGCTGCGGGACGGTGCCGAGGTGACCGTGCCCATTGAGCAGGTGCAGAAGGGCGATATCTTTGTGGTGCGCCCGGGTGAGAATGTGCCCGTGGACGGCATTGTGCTGGAAGGCGCCAGCGCCGTGAACGAAAGTGCCCTGACCGGAGAGAGCATCCCCGTGGACAAGGCCGAGGGCGATAAGGTTTCTGCCGCCACCACCAACCAGTCCGGCTTCCTGCGCTGCCAGGCCACCCGCGTGGGCGAGGACACCACCCTGGCCCAGATCATCAAGATGGTCAGCGATGCTGCCGCCACCAAGGCTCCCATTGCTAAGGTTGCCGACACCGTGTCCGGCTTCTTTGTGCCTGCCGTTATCACCATTGCCGTCATTACCACCATTGTGTGGCTGCTGCTGGGCCGGGAACTGGGCTACGCCCTGGCCCGCGGCATCTCGGTGCTGGTCATCAGCTGCCCCTGCGCACTGGGCCTGGCAACGCCCGTTGCCATCATGGTGGGCAACGGCATGGGTGCCAAAAACGGCATCCTGTTCAAGACCGCCGCTTCGCTGGAAGCTGCAGGCCGCACCCAGATCGTGGCGCTGGATAAAACCGGCACCATCACCAGCGGCGAACCAAAAGTGACCGACATTCTGCCCGCCGAGGGCGTTTCCGAAACCGAGCTGCTCACCCTGGCCGCTGCACTGGAGTGCAAGAGCGAGCATCCGCTGGCCAAGGCTGTGCTGGCTTACACCAAGGATCAGAACCTGGATGCTCCGGAAGTGACCGACTTTGCCGCTCTGCCGGGCAACGGCCTGGCTGCAAAACTGGACGGCCAGGAGATCTTTGGCGGCAATGCAGCCCTGGTCAGCACCAAGGTTACGGTGCCCGCCGCCCTGCAGAAGGCCGCTGCAGACCTTTCTGCCCAGGGCAAAACGCCGCTGTTCTTCGGCGGTGCAGGCCGTCTGCTGGGCGTGATCGCCGTGGCAGACACCATCAAGGAGGACAGCCCCCAGGCCATCCGCGAACTGCGCAATCTGGGCATCCGCGTGGTGATGCTTACCGGCGACAACCAGCGCACTGCCGATGCCATTGGCAAGCAGGCCGGCGTGGACGAAGTGATCGCAGGCGTGCTGCCGGACGGCAAGGAAGCCGTGATCCGCCAGCTGCAGGCCTACGGCAAGGTGGCCATGGTGGGCGATGGCATCAATGATGCCCCTGCCCTGACCCGCGCCGACACCGGCATTGCCATTGGCGCTGGCACCGATGTTGCCATTGATGCCGCCGATGTGGTGCTGATGAACTCCAAGCTCTCGGACGTGCCCGCCGCCATCCGCCTGAGCCGCGCTACCCTGCGCAACATCCACGAGAACCTGTTCTGGGCCTTTATTTACAATGTCATCGGCATTCCTCTGGCTGCCGGTGTGTTCATTCCCTTTGGCCTGACGCTGAACCCCATGTTCGGTGCGGCGGCCATGAGCCTGTCCAGCTTCTGCGTGGTAAGCAACGCCCTGCGCCTGAACCTGTTTGATCTGCGCAGCACCAAGCACGACCACGCCCCCAAAAACGCTCCCACCCTGCCCGCTGCCCTTGCGCAGCCTGCAGCAGCGGAAGAAAATACAACTGCATCCGATGTCAAGGAGGATCCTGCTATGAAAAAGACCCTGAAAGTGGAAGGCATGATGTGCGGCCACTGCGAGGCCCGCGTGAAGAAGGCTCTGGAAGCCCTGCCCGAAGTCACCGAGGCCGTGGTGAGCCACGAGGCCGGCACCGCCATTGTGACCCTGAACGCCGAAGTAGCCGATGATGTGCTGAAAAAGGCTGTGGAAGATCAGGATTACAAAGTGACCGGCATCCAGTAAGCCCCAAAAAGCCAAACAAAAGAGCGGCTGGCACCCCCAAAGCGGGAATGCCAGCCGCTCTTTTTTGCTGCTCCAAACCGTCAGCCAAGGGCTGCCAGCCGCGCCGCACCGCCGGTTTTCAGCCAGTGCAGCAGCAATGCATCCGCCCCGGCCAACACCGCGCCGCACACCGGCAGCGCCGTGCCCGGCCAGGCCTCGTTCATCAAAAGCAGACTCATGCCCAGCACCACTGCGGCATTGCCCAGCAGCGCCAGAACGCTGCCCAGGCTCCGCTTGACCACAGCCGCCTCATTTGTCCAGTTCAAGCTGGGCAGCAGCAAACCGATCGTCAGGCCAAACGCGGCGGCAAACAACTCAAACAGAGCGGTGACCAGCAGCACCAGTCCTGCACTGCCCAGCGGCACCCCCGCTGCCCCCAGCAGACACACCGCACACAGCAGCCCGGGCAGTGCCGTGAGCAGCAGATGCAGTGCCAGCTTGGCCTGCAGCACCTGCCACGGCGTGACCGGCAGGCACTGCAGCTGCCAGAGGGTATGACCTTCCAGCGAGATGGAAGGCACTGTGAGCAGGTTGGGTGCCGATGCCGCACACACGGCACAGCACAGCAGCCCCGCCGCCAGCTGCGGCGGCCAGGCCTGCAGCAAACCGCGCAGAACTTCCGCTTTCCAGAGCGCTGCCGCTCCCAGCAGCGGCAGAAGCAGGGTGCTCATGGTGCAGTTGAGCAGATAGGCCGCGCTGGACCCCAAATGCTGCAGCTCCCGGCGCAGCAAAGCCTGCCGCACACTGACCGCATGCTGCCGCTTTTCGTGGTAAACGACCCGGGCCGTACCGGGGCGGGCCGTCATACGGCGCAGATACGGGCCGGAAAGCCCTTTGAAGAAAAGCAGCATGCACCCGGCCACCAGCAGAGCCAGCCCGCACAGTGCACCGGGGCTGCCCTCGGCGGCGCGGCCCAGCCAAAAGAACACGCCCCTGCTTTGGGTCACTGCATTGGCCGGCAGCTCCACAAGGGCGGTCATCTGCTGCTGCAGCCACAGAAACCCGGCATAGTACAGCCCGACAAACCCCAGCGAAGCCACCGCCACGACCAAACTTTTATGCCGTGCACGGGCACTGACCAGCGCCGCACCCCAGCCCACCAGAACGGCCAGAATGGCTGCCGCACCGGTCAGCAGCAGTGCCATGGGCACCGCGCTCAGCAGCCCGCCCAGCGGCTGCGGCGCATACAGCGCATAGCACACCACTGCAGGCACCCAGACCAGCAGCAGATACAACAGGGCGGTCAGGTATACGCTGCCCACCCGCACCGCAAAGATCATGCCCGGCAGA
>CAVIXY010000019.1:0-10435 GCA_963646665.1 Bacteroides sp. CAG:545 | reverse complement strand
AGAATGGGCAGTGAGAGCAGCATTTCATCGTCCCGGCTCCGGAACAGGCTGGAATAGCTGCTGAATGCACTGGCCAGCACGCTGACCAGCAGCGCTGTCAGCTCCATGTAGGCAAAATACAGCCACGCCCTGCCCTGCGGCACCAGCGCACTGGCCAGCGGCAGTGCCATGGAAGAAAAGCTGACTGCCAGCACGGCCAGCAGCGCAAGAAACAGCAGTGCATACCCGGCTGTGGAAAGCCGGGAACGCTGTCGGCCGTTCCTGCTGCTGCGCACAAAGGATGCAAACAGTTCCCGCAGCTGTTTTTGCAGCAATGCCCGGATCATCGCGCACCCTCCGTTCCGTCCCCTTCCAGCTCCAGGAACACCTGTTCCAGCGTGGCATCGCCCCGCACTTCCGCCATGGAACCGGCACGGATCAGCCGCCCGTCCCGGATGATCGCCACCTGGTCGCAGAGCTTTTCAGCTACCTCCAGCACATGGGTGGAAAAGAAGATCGCGCCGCCTGCATCGCAGAAGGCCCGCATCTGCAGCTTGAGCTGGTGCGCTGCCAGCGGGTCCAGACCCACGAACGGCTCGTCCATCAGGATCAGCTTCGGCTCATGGAGCAGGGCTGCAACAATGGCAAGCTTCTGCTTCATGCCGTGGAGTACGCCCCGATGGGCTGCGCCAGGTCCGCCGTCAGGGCAAACTGCTCCGCATACCGCCGGATGCGGTCCGCCCGTTCCTGCGTGCCGATGCCAAAAATATCCGCAATGAAGTTCAGATACTGGATGCCGGACAGGTAATCGTACAGGTCCGGATTGTCCGGCAGATAGGCCAGGCGGCGCTTGCACGCCAGCGGGTCATCCTGCACCGAAATGCCGTCCACCGTGATCGTGCCGCCGTCAAACTGCTGGATGCCGCAGCAGCACTTGAGCGTAGTGGTCTTGCCCGCGCCGTTGGGCCCGATGAACGCGCACAGCTCACCGGGACGGATGTGCAGGCAGAGGTCATCCACCGCCTTTTTGCCGCCGTAGGTTTTAGTCAGATGCTGAATGTTGAGCATAAGTGCCCTCCTGTAATACCGGGGTGTATTTCTGGCACCAGTATACTCCTTCCCCCAGGGGGAAGGTCAAGAGAAAGGCCGTATTTTAATGCAAAAACAGGGCCGTGCTGTTCGACTCCTCATCGCCTTAACCACCAAATGAAAAATCCCCCTGAGTGTTTGCTCAGAGGGATTTTCTCATTTGGTGGAGGCGATGGGAGTCGAACCCATGTCCGAAAAGAGTTCAGTGCAGGTGTCTCCGGGTGCAGGCGATCTACAACATTCCCGCCGCGTCACGCCGGTCGCCAGGCTAACGCATTGGTAGCTTCATGAGTTCCTGCCGGTCCGCAAAGCTTAGGTCCGTTCAGGTGCTGTGTCTAAAGGACGCCCCGGCCCCACACGACACAAGAGTGGGCGGAACGCGCAGCACTCAGGCTGCGAGCAACTGATAATTGTTGTTGTCAGTTAATTGTTTGAAGGAGTTATAGAGCAGTTCCCCCGCTGCTACCCGCTGCCCAGACCTCTCTCCCCCCGTCGAAACCTTTACGCCCCCATAAAGCACATTTTGCAATGTGCAGAACGCTTGGTTTTCCGTTGGAAAGCAGCCTGAAAAATCAGTAGTACTTGCCGTTGGATTTGATTGCCCGGTCAATGGAACGCTTGGCGTCCCGCTGGGCGGCATCAGCACGCTTGTCGTAGAGCTTTTTGCCTTTGCAGAGGCCCAGCTCCATTTTCACGCGGCCATGCTTGAAATAAAGCGAAAGTGGCACCAACGTGTAGCCCTGCAGCTTGCACTGCTGGTGCAGCCGCCGGATCTCGTTTTTGTGTGCCAGCAGGCGCCGGACGCGCATGGGGTCCTGGTTGAAGATGTTGCCGTGGTCGTAGGGGGTGATGTGCATCCCTTTCACCAGCAGCTCGCCGTCCTCAATGTCCACCCAGCTGTCTTTCAGGTTGACGCCGCCGGACCGCAGGCTTTTTACCTCCGTGCCCTTCAGCTCAACGCCGGTTTCCAGCACTTCCAGAACGAAGTATTCATGGCGCGCTTCGCGGTTGGTGGCGATGGTTTTGGTCGCCGGGCGCTCTTTGGTGGGTGCCATGCTGCGCGCCTCCTTTCTCCGTTTTATTTCGTCTTATTAGTATATCATCTTTTTGCGGTTTTGCAAGAGTGCTTTTTGAAAGAATCGTAAACCTTTTGCCGCTATCCTCAATTTATTTTCGCCAGCTTCACTTTTTTGACACACTGCAGCAGAGCATGGATCAGCAATGCCAACGCCAGCATAAGCACTGTGCTGACCACAAGGAACGTGAAGTGGTCCGGGTCAAACCACTTTGCAGTTATGCCCCAGATCACTTCATTCAGAAGTGTATAGGTCACCAGCAGCGTCATGGACGCCTTGCCAATACCTGCACACACACGGGCAGCCAGAGGAAGCGCCTGTGAAATGTATGCTGCCAGCCGACAAATAACCAGTGTACCTGCAACTGCACTCAAAATGCTCAGGCTGTATGTATAGGACGCAGCATTTTCGCCTGTATGGGCACCGTAGCACCGCACAGCCAGTTCCAGCCTGCCTGCATAGATACCATACGCCCATATACTGGAAAGCACAAAATAATACAGGTCGTTGCGCCGCACTTTTGTAAAGACATCATATTTTCTGCACAAGACACCGGCATAATAAAACATCACTGCATAGCAGGCAGCATCTGCACTCCAGGGCAGCCAGAAATCTTTTACGCCCAGCAGCACACCCGCCACCGAACAAGCCAGCACCATAATCGCTTTCTGCAGCTCATTTGCACTGACCCGGTCGATCAGCAGATAGATCACCCGCACCACAAACAGCAGAAGGATAAAATACACAAATCCAATGGAAGCTGCCTGGCTGAAAAAGCGTCTGGAGAAGGACATTCCCAAAACACAATCTCGGACGGAAGCCTTTATGCTTTCACCCTGCAGCGCACCAAACGCTGTATGCAGCACAGAAAATACCAAATAAGGCACACCAAAGGTACGCACCATGTGCAAAAGCCCCTTACACAGGCTCTGCGGTTTGTGGTAAAGGTAACCCAACAAGAGGATAAACGCAGGCATGTGAAAGGAGTAAATCACCCGGCGAAAACTCTCATTCACCGAAAAGTGTGCCACCATCATTAGAATCAATAAAATACCGCGAAGGATATCAATCGTCTCATCGCGGCCGGTTTCTGCAGGCTTCAACCGTCCGTTTGTTTTTATAAGCGCGTGGTATGCGTTCTTTCCCATTTCGATCAGCCACGCGCCGCCTACCGCGATCAGAATATGGAGAAACGCACATACTGCTTCCTGCAGCGGCTGCGCACTGACAAGCCGGAGTGATGCCTTATAACAAATATCTCCGATTGTTTCCAAATCATAAAGGTGCACGCACAACACCGTAAGGGAGTTTTTACCGATCCAGCTGAAAAGCTCTTCCTTCCGGATGCCGCTGAAGAGCCGAAGAATCCCATACAGCACCACACAGCCGGAAAGTCCGCTTACCACTGAAAGAAACGGATCCACCGTGTCTGCTGTCACAAAGGAAATATCACTGTAGCCCAGAAAGACCCCTACCAAAAAGATCAGCTGCGCAGCGATATAATGCCCCACCTGCAGCTTTTCCAGCCACTTTTTCTGGCGTACGGCATAACCGATCCACAAAAAGAATACTGCGAACATACCGGATTGAATGCTGAACGGAAGCCAGATAAACTTTGCAGAGATATAGCCCAGCAGTGCAATGCCGCCCGACCACATCGCAAGGTCAATATCCGTTCGGGCATACTGCAGCAAAAGCTGGAAGATCAGCACCGCAAAGAACATGGCCGGCAAAAACCACACCGCACCGATGCGAGTGCCTAATTCCACACTTCCGAATGCTGTGATTGCACCGGACGCAAAATAAGTGCGTACGATATCGCGGTAGAGGACGGCTGTCACATTTTCAACAGTGCCCCCCCCTTAAAAACAACACACTTTGCTGCATCCGTTGCTGCAATGGCAAGGCATGTATAGAAATATGGCACCATCAGGCGCTTGAATTTGCCCGCAATAAATTCCGCCGTGACCTCTTTTTGCTTCAGTAAATAACCAGCCAAAATAAAAAAGATCACCAAATGGATTCCATATACAAAGTGAGCTTTTTCATAAGTATGACCCAGCACGACCATCAGCATTGCGATTCCCTTGGCCCGGTCAATCCATTGTTCCCGCATAAAAAGATTCTCCTCGTTACTTTTATTCGCCAAAAAAGGCATACATTCTTCCAGCAGCGTGTATGCCTGATTGCAATGTTTTTACAGTTCCCCGCGGCCGGAAAGGGCGCGGTAGAGGGTGGTTTCATCGGTGTATTCCAGGCTGGCACCCACCGGCAGGCCATAGGCCAGACGGGTGGTTTTGATGCCCAAGGGCTTGATGAGCTTGGCCAGATACATGGCCGTGGCCTCGCCCTCCACCGTGGGGTTCATGGCCATGATCACTTCCTTGACCTTGCCATCGCCCAGGCGCGCCAGCAGTTCCTTGACCGAGAGCTGCTCGGCCCCGATGCCGTCCATGGGGCTGATCAGGCCGTGCAGCACATGATACAGGCCGTGGTACTCCCGCGTGCGCTCAAAGGCCTGCACGTCCCGGGGCGTTTCCACCACGCAGATCACCGAGGTATCCCGCTTGGCACTGGCACAGATGGGGCACACCTCCGCTTCGGTGTAGTTCTGGCAGATGCGGCAGCGGTGGAGCTTGGTGTGGGCGTTCTGGATGGCAGCAGCCAGGCCTGCGGCATCCTCATCGGACATGCTCAGCACCTGGTACGCCATGCGGGTGGCACCCTTGCGCCCGATGCCCGGAAACTTGCCAAATTCTTCAATCAGCTTTTCCAGCGGCGCTGCATTGTAGCCCATGCTCTTCCCTCCAGCCGGATCAGAGACCCGGAATGTTCATGCCGCCGGTCAGCTTGCTCATTTCGGCTTCGGCGGTGTCGTCCACCTGCTTGACGGTGGCGTTGACGGCAGCAGCCACCAGGTCCTCCAGCATTTCAATATCGTCCGGGTCCACAGCCTCGGGCTTGATGGTAATGGCCAGCACCTCGTGCTTGCCGTTCATCTTCACGGTGACCATCTCACCGGAGGCGCTGCCGGTGTACTCGGCAGCTTCCAGCTCGGCCTGCTTGGCCTTCATATCCTCCTGCATCTTCTGGGCCTGACGCATCAGGGCGTTTACATCGGGGCGGCCAAAGCCTGCGGGCATTCTTGCTTTCATAATCGGTTACTCCTTTATGTTTTATAGGCTTCCCCCTCGGGGGAAGGCTTTCAGGAACGTTTTTTCCGTTCGGTATCCTCAATGGTCACTTCCAGCCCGAGCTTTTCCAGCGCGTGGAGCGACTGCTCTGCATTGGAAACGCTCTTGCCTGCCGTTTTCGGCTCGTAAGGGCCGATGGGCACCGGCACGCCGGAGACCTGCGCAATGAGCTTTTTGATCAGCTTCTGGCTGTCTTTGTTCTGGCGGATAAAATCCCGGAAGGTCTTGCCGCCATCAATCAGCACGCGGGTGCCGTCAAAGTACGCCTTGGATTTGCGCAGGTACCCGTACAGCATGGGGTCCACTTCCTGCAGTTTCTGGGTGACCTGCGGCCAGTACGGGAAGGGGTTGATCCCCTGCTGTGCTACCACGCGGGGTTTGCCCAGCACCGGGTCTGCCGGGTTTTCCGGCACCGGCGCTGCAGGCTGCGGTGCGGCGGCCCGGGCAGGTTCCGGTTCCGGGGCGGGCACAGCAGGCTGGGGGGCCGGAGCTGCAGGTTCGTCCCAGGGCAGCGCTTCCCCGCCCTGCACCGGGGGTTCCTCCGGCAGGGGCGGCAGCTCTTCAACAGGCACGGGCGCAGGTTCCTGCACCGGTTCCAGCGGGGTCTGCACAGGCTGTGCCGGTTTTGGTTCTTCCTGCACGGCAGAAGCCGCTTCCGGCTGTGGGGCCGGAATATTTTCTGCAGTGGGCACAGGTGCGGCAGGCTGCTGCACAGGGGCCGAAGGAACCGGTGCACGTGCAAACGGCTGCACCGCCGGGGCTGCAGCAAACGGCTGCGCAGCGGCAGGCGGAGCCATGCGGGCAGGCGCAGCGGCCTGCACCGGCACAGCCTGCATCTGCTGCGGCGGCTCCGACAGGCTGAACAGCGCCAGCTCCAGTTCAATGCGCTGGTCGCTGCCGCGGGTCATGTGTTCCAGCGCATTGCCCAGTGTGCGGATGGCCCGAATGGCCTCCCGCTGGCCCAGCTGAGGGCCTTTTTCCAGGTAAAGTGCTTCCTCTTCCGGCGACACGCCGGACAGCAGCGACTGCCCGCCGGGCAGGGCTGCCAGCATCAGGGCGCGGTAGTGGGCGATCAGCTCTTCGGTCAGGCGCTTGACATCCACCGACTGCTGCCGCAGCTGGGCCAGCTCCGCCAGTGCTGTGGCACCATCCTGCGCTTCCAGCGCATCCGAAATATGGAACAGGTAGCTGCGGTCGGTAACGCCTGCCATGCGACGCACCACGTCGGCGTCAATTTTTGCGGTGACACCGGCGCAGGTGTCCAGAATGGACAAAGCATCACGCAGGGCACCGTCCGCCAGACGGGCGATCAGCTCCGCACCGTCCTGCGTCAGTTCCAGGTGCTCTTCCCCGGCAATGTATTCCACCCGGCGGGCAATGTCCTCCGGGCCGATGCGGGTAAAATCGTATCGCTGGCAGCGGGACAGGATGGTGGCGGGCACCTTCTGGATCTCGGTGGTGGCCAGAATGAAGATGACGTGTGCAGGCGGCTCTTCCAGCGTTTTGAGCAGCGCATTGAAGGCCGCTGTGGAGAGCATGTGCACCTCGTCAATGATGTATACCTTATATTTGCAGGCACTGGGGGTGTAGGCGGTTTCATCGCGCAGGTCGCGGATATCATCCACGCCGTTGTTGGAAGCCGCGTCCATCTCCACCACGTCCAGAATGCTGCCGTTGTCGATGCCCTTGCAGATCTCGCACTCCCCGCAGGGGTCGCCCTGCACGGGGTGCAGGCAGTTGACTGCCTTGGCAAAGATTTTGGCGCAGGTGGTCTTGCCGGTGCCGCGCACACCGGTAAACAGGTAGGCGTGGCCCACACGGCCGGTGGCGATCTGATTTTTCAGCGCAGCCACAATGGCCCGCTGACCCACCACATCTTCAAACCGCTGGGGTCTCCACTTGCGGTACAAGGCACGATACATGGCAGCACTCCCCTTTCCGGTAAAACTCCGCACAAAGAAAAAGGACAGCGCTTGACGGGGTTTTGTCCCCGCCCTGCGTAGCTCGGCATACGGATGCAGGCGATCTGAAACGCACAGAACACGCTGCTTAAGGCTGCTTGGTTCCCCACCTGACCTGGTTCACGGCGGCTCCATCGTACAGGACCCGCATCCGTATGCCGAACCACGCCGCAGGCGCTGTCCGGTGCACTCCTTGGAGTGCTTGATTATTGTACCACAAATGCAGGCAGATTGCAAGGGCAGGGCAAAACAAAAAGGAGAAGCCCGAAGGCTTCTCCCCTGTTTATGCGGTAAAATAGGATACTGATCAGGACTGGCAGGCAGTGATCAGGCTCATCTTGTACACCTCGTCTGCATTGCAGCCGCGGGACAGATCGTTGATGGGAGCGTTCAGGCCCTGCAGGATGGGGCCGTAAGCGGCATAACCGCCCAGACGCTGAGCGATCTTATAGCCGATGTTGCCAGCCTCGATGTTGGGGAAGATAAAGGTGTTGGCCTGGCCGGCAACCTTGCTGCCCTTGCACTTGACCTGAGCCACTTCGGGAGCAACGGCAGCGTCAAACTGCAGCTCGCCGTCCACAGCCAGCTCGGGGTCCATCTCCTGGGCCTTGATGACTGCATCGTGGCTCAGAGCAACGGTGCCGCCCTTGCCGGAACCCTTGGTGGAGAAGCTCAGCACAGCAACCTTCGGGTCGATGCCGAACAGCTTTGCGGTCTTAGCGGTCTCAACGGCCACCTCAGCCAGCTTTGCGGAAGCAGCAACCTTGACTTCGCCGGTAGCCTTGTCGATGGTATCGGTGTAGTCGATGTTCACGGCGCAGTCGCCCATGGCAATGCGCTTCAGGCCCTCTTCGCCGCAGTCGCGGTCCAGAATAAAGCAGGAGCTCACCAGGTGTGCACCCTTCTTGGTCTTGACCAGCTGCAGAGCGGGGCGAATGGTATCGGCAGTGGAGTAGGTAGCGCCGCCCAGCAGGCAGTCGGCCTTGCCCATCTTGACCAGCATGGTGCCGAAGTAGTTGGACTTCTTCAGCAGAGCAGCACACTCCTCAGCGGTCTGCTTGCCCTTGCGCAGCTCCACCATGGTGTTGACCATCTCATCGAAACCGGCGTAGTTCTCGGGGTCGATGATCTCGGCAGCGGAAATATCAAAGTTACCGGCGGCGGCAGCAGCCTTGCACTCAGCCTCGTTGCCCACCATGACGACCTTCAGCACGCCCTCGGCCAGCAGCTTTGCAGCGGCCTCCAGAATGCGGGGATCATTGCCCTCGGTGAAAACGATCGTCTTGGGATTTGCCTTCAGCTGTGCTACCAGCGGTGCAAACATATCAGCCATTGTGATTACCTCCGAATTTACTTTCCAAAATTCGCATCCCGCATCTGTTGGACACAAGGATGCCTTTCTCTTTTATTCTAGCACACCCGGCAAAAAGTTCAAGACAAAATTGTGTTTTTGTGCTACTATTTAAAAGAAAAGAACGCTCGGATTTGTGAATAAAATATCATACCGATCAAAGGAGACGAACGAGATGGATTGGGAGACCTTACAGGCCGAATGCACGGCCTGCACCCGGTGCGAACTGTGCAGCACCCGCACCAACGTGGTATTCGGGCAGGGCGTCCGGAATGCCGAAGTATTGTTTGTGGGCGAAGGCCCCGGCCAGAGCGAGGACGAGCAGGGCCTGCCCTTTGTGGGCCGCAGCGGCCAGCTGCTGGACAAGTACCTGTTTGCCATCGACCTGGACCGCCAGACCAACTGCTATATTGCCAACATCGTCAAATGCCGCCCGCCGCAGAACCGCGACCCCCTGCCTGCCGAAAGCGAAGCCTGTATGCCCTGGCTGCGGGAACAGTTCCGGCTTTTGCAGCCAAAAATCGTGGTGTGCCTGGGCCGCATTGCCGCCCAGCGGATGATCCGCAGTGATTTTTCGGTGACCAAGGAGCACGGGCAGTTCATTGAAAAGAACGGCATCCTGTTTATGGGCACCTACCACCCCGCCGCTCTGCTGCGCGGGCCGCAGAACAAGCCCAATGCCTTTGCAGACTTTGTGGCCCTGCGGGAAAAGATCCGCGAGGTGTGCGAGCACACGTACTCAGAATAACACTCCGGCAGGTGGGGAGTTCCCAAAGCAAATGATCCGCTGGGGTGGGACCCTGCCGCCGTAGGCGGTAGGGCGGGCGATGGAATGGCCCGAAACATTTGCGTGGAAACTCCCCACCGCCCCGCGCACCATCTCCCCTGCTTTTGCATAGTTTAAAGCAAAAGCGAGGTGTTTGGAATGCATACAGTTTCTTCTTATTCGGTCGATTTCTTTCTGGGTGCCACCACGCCCGCCGGGTTCAAAGGATATTTTGAGCCGCTGCGCCGCGAACCGGGGATGCAGATGGTTCTGATCAAAAGCGGGCCGGGCTGCGGCAAATCCACCCTGATGAAGCGGCTGGCCCGGCAGGCGGACCAGTGCGGCGAACCCATTGAGCGCATCCACTGCGCCAGTGACCCCGACAGCCTGGACGGCGTGATCTTTCTGCGGCAGAAACGCGCCATTGTGGATGCCACTGCGCCCCACATTCTGGAGCCGGACGCCCCCGGTGCCTGTGAGCAGGTGCTGAGCCTGTACCACACCCTGAACGCTGCCGCGCTGCAGGCCCACGCCGAAGAGGTCAAGGCCCTGTTTGCCCGCAACGCCATGCTGCGCAGCCGGGCGGCACGGTATATCGCCTCAGCCGGGAGCCTGCTGCTGGACAGCCGCCGGGCCGAAGCCTGCAGCGCCAACTTTGAAAAAGTGCGCCGCTACGTCAAGCGGCTGTGCACCCGGCTGCTGCCCCGCACCGAAGGCACCGGCACCGAGGAGCTGCGCCTGCTGAGCGCCGTTACCCCCAAAGGCGAGGTGTTCTACCAGGGCACCGCCCAGGCGCTGGCGGAAAAGTTCATCGTGTTCCGGGACGAATACGGTGCGGTGTCCCGCCTGCTGCTGGAACTGATCCGCGCCGAAGCACTGATCCGGGGCTACCACATCATCACCTGTCCCTGCGCCATGCACCCGGAGGATAAAATCGACCACATCCTGATCCCCAAGCTGAAGCTGGCGTTCCTCACCGACAACCGGTGGCACCGGGTGCAGCTGCCCGGGGTGCAGGC
>CAVIXY010000018.1:0-30493 GCA_963646665.1 Bacteroides sp. CAG:545 | reverse complement strand
TTATCCTACACGGGGAGGTCTTTTGTCTATTGTCTACTTTTTACGGACCGGTTCAGTACGAGGCGGTCATCCATATTTCGGTGGGTTCCAAATTTTCGTCCTGCTGCCAGAACGCCCGTCTGGCGGCGCAGGAATTTGAGAATGTGTATGTGGTGGACAGCGAGAACATCTGCACCGGGCAGGGCTACCTGGTGCTGCGTGCCGCCAAGTTTGCGGCAGACGGCCTGCCGCCCCGCAACATTCAGATGCGCCTGCAGAGCCTTGCCAAGCGGGTGGAACTCAGCTTTGTGCTGGACCGGCTGGACTACATGGCAAAAAGCGGCCGCTGCTCCGGTGTGCTGGCCTTTGGCGCCAACATTCTGGGCATCAAACCGGCGCTGGAAGTGATCAACGGCGAGCTGAAAGTGGTCAAAAAATACCGCGGCAGTCTGCCCATCTGTGTGGGCAAGTACATCACCGAACGGCTGGCAGACCGGGAGGATATCGAGGACGGTTTGGTGTTTATTTCTTCCTGCCAGCCCAAGCCCGGCTGCATGGACGCCGTGAAGGCGGGGCTGCAGAAGTACGGGCATTTCCGGGAATGCTATGAAACGGATATTGGAACGACCATCGGCGGCTATTCCGGCCCGGGCACCATCGGCATCGTGTTTGCACGGAAAGAGAAGTAAAAGAGAGGCTGTTGCATGGCAACAGCCTCTCTTTCTCTCACAGAGAACGCCGCTTTAAAATTTCATCCAGAATGGCATCGGCCACATCGGCTTTGCTCATCAGCGGCAGCTCCCGGGTGCCGTCCGGGGTGATGAAGGTGACCACATTGGTGTCCACGCCAAAACCGGCCCCGGCCACCTTGAGGTTGTTGGCCACCACCATGTCCAGGTTCTTTTTGGTCAGCTTGGCGGAGGAGTTTTCCACAAGGTCTTTGGTCTCCATGGAAAAACCGCACAGGAACTGGTGGGTTTTCTGCGGGCCGATGGTGCCCAGAATGTCCGGCGTGCGCTCTACGGGAATGGACAGGTCGCCGTCCTTTTTCTTGATCTTATCGCTGGCCACGGTCACAGGGCGGTAGTCCGCCACGGCGGCTGCCATGATCAGCACGTCCATATCCGCAAAGCGGCTGGTCACGGCCTCGTACATCTGCTGAGCGGTGGTTACCGGCACATCGGTGGTAAACTTCACCGGCGGCAGGGCGGTCTCGCCATGGATCAGGGTCACCTCCGCGCCCCGCATGGCGGCGGCCCGGGCCAGAGCGTAGCCCATTTTGCCGGTGGAATGGTTGGTCAGGTAGCGCACGGGGTCCAGCGGCTCCTGGGTCGGCCCGGCGGTCACGGCAACCCGCACCCCGGCCAGGTCTTTGGGCCGGGCAATGGCGTGCAGAATGTACTCGATGAGCACATCCTCTTTGGGCAGGCGGCCGCTGCCCACATCCTTGCAGGCCAGCACGCCGCTCTCGGAGGGAATGACCGTAAAGCCGTAGTGCTCCAGCGTGGCAAGGTTGTCCTGGGTGATGGGGTTTTCCAGCATTCCGGTGTTCATGGCCGGGGACACCAGCTTGGGGCACTTGGCGGCCAGCACCACGGTGGTAAGCATATCGTCCGCGATGCCGTGGGCCATTTTTGCGATCACGTTGGCGGTGGCGGGGGCTACCAAAATCACATCTGCCTTCTTCGCCAGCGAGATGTGGGTGACCTCAAATTTGAAATCCCGGTCAAAGGTATCCACCATGCACTTGTGGCCGGTGAGGGTCTCGAAGGTGATGGGGGTAATGAACTGGGTGGCGTTTTTGGTCATAATGACCTCCACATCCGCTCCCAGCTTGCGCAGAGCGCTGGCCACGCTGGCCATTTTATAGGCGGCAATGCCGCCGCTTACGCCCAGAAGGACGCATTTGCCGTTCAGATTCATGGTTAAACCTCCTGCAAAAACGTGCTGTTTCCACATTTCTTTCCTTAGTATAATGCAAAAGTTCCGCCAGCACAACAAAATCTTTGCGCGGGGTTGTATCCTAGGCCAAAATGCGGTAAAATACAGATTGACAAAGAATAGACAGATAGGGCCCGCAGCTTGGTCAGCAGCTGTTCCTTCCGCAGGACGGCAGGGAGTTTCCGCAGCAAATGATCCAGGGGTGGGACCCTGCCGCCGCAGGCGGTAGGGCGGAGGCGGGACGCCCCGGCCCATTTGCGCGGAAAGCTCCCTGCTGGCCTGCCAAGCAGACAAAAGGAAAACTGAACTATGATCTTAGCCATTGATATAGGCAACACCACCGTCGCCCTGGGGGGCATTCGGGACGGACGTGTATGCTTTGTGGCGCGCATGGACACGGTGCGCACCCGCACGGCTGCAGAATATCGTGCCGAAATGGATAAAATTTTTGCGCACCGCCGCCACCCGGAGCGTCCCATGCGCTTTGAAGGGGCGGTGCTTACCAGCGTGGTGCCCCAGATCACCGGGGCACTGGCCGAGTGCGCCCGCTACTACACCGGCAAAAAGCCGGTCATCGTCTCGCCGGACATCCGCACCGGCCTGACCATGGGGGTGGAAGAACCCCATGCCGTAGGCAAGGACCGGCTGGTGGATGCCGCTTATGCGGCGGCAAACTTTCCGCTGCCGGTGATCACGGTGGACCTGGGCACCGCCACCACCTTCAATGTGGTGGACAAAGGCCGGGTGTTCCGGGGCGGCGTGATCTGCCCGGGGCTTTCCACCGGGCTGCGCGCCCTGGGCGAACGCTGTGCCCAGCTGCCGCAGGTGCACCTGGGAGCACCCAAAAGCGCCATTGGCACCAATACCGAAAAATGTATGCTCACCGGCTCGGTGATGGGCACCGCTGTGCTCATTGACGGCCTGGTGCAGCGCATGGAAGAAGAGCTGGGGCAGCCGGCTTCGCTGGTGGTTACCGGCGGGCTGGCCAAATACGTCACGCCGCTGTGCCGCCACGAGCTGACCTACGACCCCGAGCTGCTCATGAAGGGGCTGGCACTGCTGTACCAGCTCAATGCCCCGCAGCCCAAAGGGCACAGCGGGAGCGGCACAAAGCACGGCGCGCGGCAGGACCGGCGTGCCCGTACAAAACAGCGCCCGTATCCCCGCAGGCACACCCGCCGCGAACCGGACCCGCAGGAGCGCTGACCGAGGAAAAAGGATAGGGAGAAAACAATGAAATTAGGCATTCTTGGCACGGGCAAGATCGTGCAGGAATTTTTGCCCTGGCTGGTGGAGCACGGCCCGTTTACGGTGCAGGCCGTGTGCAGCACCGAGCGCAGCGCCGAACAGGCACAGGAGCTGTGCCGCCAGTACGGCGTGCCCCAGCATACCACCAATTATCTGGAGCTGCTGCAGTGGGTGGATGTGGTGTACATCGCGGTGCCCAATCTGCAGCATGTGCGCTTTGCCCGGGTGGCGCTGGAAGCGGGTCGGCACGTGATCGTGGAAAAGCCGCTGGCCCCCACCGCTGCACAGGCCGAAGAGCTGGTGGCGCTGGCACGGCACAAAAAGGTGTTCCTGTTTGAGGCCGTGACCACCCAATACCTAGAAAACTACGCCAAGATCCGGGAGCTGCTGCCCCGGGTGGGCACCGTCAAGCTGGTGCAGTGCAATTTCAGCCAGTATTCCAGCCGGTACGATGCATTCTGCGCGGGCAATGTGGCCCCCGCATTCGACCCGGCCTGCGCCGGGGGTGCCCTGATGGATCTGGGCGTGTACAACGTCAGCTACATCGTGGGGCTGTTCGGGGAGCCGAACCAGGTGCACTACACCGCCAACATCGAGCGCGGCATTGACACCAGCGGCATCCTGACCATGGACTACAGCGGCTTCCGGGCCGTGAGCATGGCCGCCAAGGCCTGCGCCGCCCCGGCCCGGTACATCATTCAGGGTACCCGGGGCTATATCCTGCAGAAATCCACTGCCAACTTCTGCGGCGGGGTCACCTTCCACCCCAACGAGGGCAAAGAAGAGCATTACAACCTCAACGGCGGCCGCCCCCGGCAGGCAGCCGAGTTCGAGGCCTTTGCCCGTGCGCTGGACACCGACGACCAGGAGCTGTGCGCCCGGATGCAGGATACCAGCATTGCCGTGAGCCGGGTGCTCACCGTGGCCCGCCGGTCGGCGGGAGTGCGCTTCCCCGGCGACAAATAAGCGTTTTCAGGTTGGAACCGCCCTGACGAACTGTGTTCCGATTTTGAATGCCCGAATATTTACAACAAAACCCGCATAGAGCGGGCAGGTTTGCGCCGTATCCGACAACTGAGGGCGGAACGGCAGCAGGAGGAAAATTGAATATGAAAAACATGAATACCCGCACACTGACCCGTGTGGCACTGCTGGTTGCCATTGAGCTGGTCATGAAGGCCATTGGTCTGGGCAGTGTGCCTGTTGGGCCGCTGTACATGAGCTTTCTGACCCTTCCCATTGCCGTGGGTGCCATTACCATGGGGCCTGCCGTGGGCGCACTGCTGGGCGGTGTGTTTGGTGCCGTGAGCTTTTACGATGCCATTACCGGCGCATCGGCCATGACCGGGGCACTGTTCCAGGTCAGCCCGCTGAACACCTTTATCCTGTGCGTGGGCATGCGCGTGCTCATGGGCCTGTGCTGCGGCCTGATCTTCCAGGGACTGAAAAAGCTGGATAAGTCCCGCACCTGGAGCTACATCGTCAGCGCCATGAGCGCCCCGTTCCTGAACACCCTGTTCTTCATGGGCTGGATCGTGCTGGCTTTCTACAACTGCGCTTATGTGCAGAACCTGGTGTCCGTCAAGGGCGCTGCCAACCCGCTGATGTTCGTGGTGCTGCTCACCGGTGTGCAGGGCGTGGTGGAATTCCTGGTTTCCGGCATCCTGGGCGGCATTGTGGCCCGGGCTGTGGCAAAATTCCTGAAATAAACGATGAGCCGAATGTCAGGGCGGCGCATCCGTGAAAATAAATTTTCAAAGGGACTGCTGTGCGTCATGCATGGCAGTCCTTTTTTGCTTCCCGCAAGAGTGCAGGCGCATGGGGAAGGTTTGATGGCTTTTATTGGCGGCAGCGCCGCCGGGGGATGTTCTCTTTTGGTGGCAAAAGAGAACCAGAAAACCACCAGCGATTTCGACGCGCTGGACCCACGAATCAAGGGCTGCTCGCCCTTGATAATCCCAAAGAAGTTTGGCTCCATACAAAAAATCCAAGCCGCTTCGCTAAAGGATTTTTTGTGTTCCGCCGATTTATAGGCCCCTCAGCTGCTGCGGCGGCAATTCTAAATCGTCCGTCCCGTCACGAAAAAGCGTGCCCCCGCATAGGATGGCGCACTACGAGGCGGGAGGAGACGGCAGCATGGAGGGCAGAAAACGGTTTGCGGTGGTGGGCACCGATGCACGGCAGGCAGCGGCGGGCCGGGCGCTGGCCCGGGCGGGCTATGCCGTGGGCGGGGCCGAGCAGGTGGCAATGGCGGATTATATCCTGCTGCCCATGCCGCTGGATGCTGCCCGCACCCCGCTGGCAGAGCTGCTGCGGGCGGCAAAGCCCGGGGCGCTGGCGCTGGGCGGCAAGCTTTCGGCTCAGGCAAAGGCTGTGGCGCAGCAGGCCGGGGTGGAGCTGGTGGACTATCTGGCCCGGCCGGAACTGGCCATCTACAATGCCATTCCCACCGCCGAAGGCTGCATCGGCATTCTGCTGCGGCAGCGCACCCGCACTTTGTGGGGCGCAAACCTGCTGGTGCTGGGCTTTGGCCCGGTGGGGCAGGCGCTTGGGGTGCGGCTGGCCGCCCTGGGGGCAGCCGTGACGGCGGCCGCCCGCCGCCCGGAGCAGCGCGCCCTGGCCGAGAGCCTGGGCCTGCGCAGCGTGCCGCTGGCGGGCATCGGGGCGGTGCTGCCTGCCTTTGATACGGTGGTGAACACGGTGCCGGCCCCGGTGCTCACCGCCCCGGTACTGGCCGGGCTGCGGCCCGGCAGCCTGATCGTGGACCTGGCTTCCAGGCCCGGCGGCACAGACTTTGCGGCAGCGGCGCGGCTGGGGCACACGGCCCTTCATGCGCTGAGCCTGCCCGCCGCCTGTGCGCCGGAAACGGCAGGCGAGGCGGTGGCACACACGGTGCAGGCCATTTTGCAGGAGCGGGAGGGATCACGATGAGCACACAGAAAAAGGGCTGCATCGCGTTTGCGGTATGCGGCAGCTTCTGCACGCTGGAAGCGGCACTGGTGCAGGCGGCAGAGCTGGCCCGGCAGGGGTGGGAGCTGCTGCCCGTTATGAGCTTTGCGGCTCAGCAGGACAGCCGGTTCGGCACGGCGGAACACTGGCGGCAGCAGCTGGAAGCCATTGCCGGGCACCCGGTGCTGGGTACGCTGCAGGCGGTGGAGCCGCTGGGGCCGAAGCATCTGGCACGGGCACTGGTGATCGCCCCCTGCACCGGGGCCACCCTGGCCCGGCTGGCGGCAGGGCTTTCGGACACGCCGGTGACGCTGGCCGCCAAGAGCCTGCTGCGGGTGGGCTGCCCTGTGGTGACGGCGGTTTCCACCAACGATGGGCTGGGGGCTTCCGGGGAGAACATGGCCCGGCTGTACCAGCGCAAGCACTACTATTTTGTGCCCTACGGCCAGGATGACCCCTGGGGCAAGCCCCAGAGCCTGAAAGCAGACCTTACCTGCCTGCCCGCTGCGCTGGAAGCGGCCCTGCGCGGAGAGCAGCTGCAGCCGGTGCTGCGGGGGCAAAGGGACTGCGGAATGTCTTTTCAGGCAGGATAAAATGTGGTATACTGAATACGATGCTTTGCCGGAACTGCCCGGCGGGCAGCAAAAAAGCTGACGGAGAAAAACCAATGAAACGATGGACAGCGGCGCTGTGCGCCATGCTGCTTGCCGTATGCGTGGTGTTTGTGCCGGGGGCGGCGGCTGCAGGGCCGGTGCTGGGCGCAACGCGGGCATACTGTATCATAGATGCCGACACGGGCCTGGTGCTGGCCCAGCAGAATATGGACGAGGAACTGCACCCGGCGTCCATCACCAAGGTGATGACGCTGGGCCTTGCCTGTGAAAAAGCCCATGGCAGCTGGGACGATGTGCTGCTTACGGTGAGCCACGAGGACGTGTACTCGCTGGCGGGCACAGACTCCAGCCACATTGCACTGATGGAAGGGGAGCAGGTGCCCCTGACCGATGCCCTGTATGCCACTCAGATGGCCAGCGCCAACGATGGTGCCAACCTGCTGGCGGAATACATTGGCGGCGGCACCATTGCGGACGGCGTGGCGGCCATGAACGCCCAGGTGGAAGAGCTGGGCCTTGTGCACACCCACTTTGCCAACCCCCACGGCATCAGCGGGCAGGACCACTACACCAGCTGCTACGACATGGCGCAGATCCTGCGCTGGGCACTGCAGCAGCCGGGGTTTGAAACGGTGTTCACCCGCAACGAGATGTACACCATGCAGCCCACGAACCTGCAGCCGGTGACCCGCTATTTTTCCCAGCAGGACAAGCTGCGCATCGGGTCCAGCCGGTATTATGTGGCCAGCATCCTCGGCTCCAAGCTGGGGTATACCAATACGGCGCGCTACAGCTATGCCTGCCTGGCAGAGCAGAACGGCATCCGCCTGATCTGTGTGACCATGCAAAGCGAGCTGAGCACCGACAAATACAGCGATGTGCGCACCCTGCTGGAGTACGCCTTCAGCACCTTTACCCACTACACCGAGCTTCCGGCCCAGGGCGTTTCGGCCCAGCTGCCGGTGGCAGGCGGCGGCGAAACGCTGGGCACCGTGACCGTGACCGACCCCGGCACCTCGCTGCTGCTGGCGGACGGCCTGACCGCGCAGGATGTGGAGGTCTCGCTGGAGCTGCCGGAGCAGTACGTGCTGGGCACCGAACCGGAAGTGTACGCCGTGTACACCGTGCGGGGCGGCACAAAGCAGGAGAGCACCAGCGTGCGGGTGACAGCCCAGGTGACCGGCCTGGAGAATCTGCTGACCCAGAGCGTGGGCGCCGAGCTTCCGGCGGCCGGAGATGTGCGGCCCCGCAGCAAGGTCTGGCTGCTGGCCGGGATCTCGCTGGGGTGCACGGCGGCAGCCGCCCTGGTGACCATTGGCGTGATGCGCCTGTACGGGTATCTGCGCAGGAAAAAGACCCGCAGCCCCCGCAGACGCGGCAAATAAGCGCAAAAGCCCGGCAGAACGGGCTTTTCCAGATAAAACAAAAAGACAGAAGCTTCACAAAAAGAGAGGTACAATCATATGGGCAAGTTTACGTTTACACAGACCGAGATCCCTGGTGTTGTGGTCATTGAGCCGCAGGTGTTCGGCGATGACCGCGGTTACTTTATGGAGACCTATCAGAAGGACCAGTTTGCCGAGGCCGGCATCGACAAGGAGTTCGTGCAGGACAACCAAAGCCGCTCCACCCGCGGCGTGCTGCGGGGCCTGCACTTCCAGAAGAACCACACCCAGGGCAAGCTGGTGCGCGTGACCAAGGGCGAAGTGTATGACGTGGCCGTGGACTGCCGCCCCCACAGCGCTACTTTTGGCAAGTGGGTGGGCGTGACCCTGAGCGAGGACAACAAGAAGATGTTCTATATCCCGGAGGGCTTTGCCCACGGTTTCCTCGTGCTGAGCGATGTGGCCGAGTTCTGCTACAAGTGCACCGATGTGTACGACCCCACCAGCGAAGGCGGCATCCCCTACGATGACCCCACTGTCAACGTGCAGTGGCCGGACTGCAGCTGCGAGCACAAGACCAGCGCCAAGGACAAGCTGCATGAGCCTTTTGCTGCCCAAAAGTTTGAATTTTTTGAAAAGTGGTGATCGCCCGTGGCAAAATTCAAAGCGATGTGGAACGGCTTCTGGCGCTACCGCTACCTGCTGTGGAACTTGGTGAGCCGTGACTTCAAGCTGAAGTACCGCCGCAGCTTTCTGGGCGTGGTGTGGAGCGTGCTGAACCCGCTGCTGATGTGCCTGGTGTACTGGGCGGTGTTCAGCAGCCTGATGGACATGCGCGGCAGCGGCATCGACAACTTTGCCGTGTTCCTGATGTGCGGCCAGCTGCTGTTCAACTTCTTCAACGAAGCCACTTCCACCAGCATGAGCAGCGTGCTCAGTGCCGCCCCTCTGCTGAAAAAAGTGTATATCCCCAAGTATATCTTCCCGCTGGAAAAGTGCTGCTTTGCCATGGTGAACTGCGTGTTCAGCTTTGTGGCACTGCTGCTGGTCATGATCTTTACCGGCGCACCCTTCCACGTTACTCTGATCGAGGCGGTGTATCCGCTGGTGACCCTGTTCTTCTTCAGCCTGGGCGTGGGCCTGTTTCTGGCGGCGGCAACGGTGTTCTTCCGGGACATCATGCACATCTGGAGCGTATTCATCACGGCGCTGCTGTATTTCTCCGCCATCTTCTACGACCCCACCCAGATGACCTTTTCCATCGGCGGGTTCAACATGCAGCAGATCATCAAGCTGAACCCCATGTACTGGTATATCACGGGCTTCCGCCGCACGGTGATGTGGGGCATCCCACTGGATTTCAACATGTTTGCCGTCTGCGGCGTGTGCGCCATCCTGTCCATGCTGGTGGGCGTGTGGGTGTTCCGCAAAACGCAGGACCGCTTCGTGCTGCACATTTAAGGAGGGAGAACGATGGAACCGATCATCAAAGTGGACAATGTTTCCATGTGCTTCAACCTCTCTACCGAAAAGCATGAGAGCCTGAAGGAATATTTCCTCGCCATGGTGCAGGGCCGCCTGCAGTACGACGAGTTCTACGCGCTGAAGGATGTGAGCCTGGACATCATGCCCGGCGACTTCTACGGCCTTGTGGGTCTGAACGGCTCGGGCAAATCCACCCTGCTCAAGACCATTGCGGGCGTGTACAAGCCCAGCAAGGGCAAGGTGACGGTCAATGGCACCATTGCCCCGCTGATCGAGCTGGGCGCCGGCTTTGATATGGACCTGACCGCCCGGGAGAACATTTACCTCAACGGCACGGTGCTGGGCTTTTCGCCCAAGTATCTGGACGAAAAGTTTGACGAGATCGTGGAGTTCAGCGAGCTGCAGAACTTCCTGGATGTGCCGCTCAAGAACTACTCTTCCGGCATGGTGGCCCGCATCGGCTTTGCCATTGCCACCATCACCAAGCCCGACATCCTCATCGCGGACGAGGTGCTTTCGGTGGGCGATTTCCTGTTCCAGCAGAAGTGCGAAAAGCGGATGCAGGAGCTGATGGCGGGCGGCACCACGGTGATTCTGGTGTCCCACTCCATCGAGCAGATCGAGCGTATGTGCAGCAAGGTGGCCTGGCTGAGCCATGGGCACCTGAAAATGAACGGCGACACCCAGACAGTCTGTGCGGCCTACAAGGCCACCCAGCGCGGCGAGGCTTGAACGTATGAATCTGCGATTGAAACGCGTCCGGGAGCTGGCGGGCTATGCCGTGCAGCTGACCCGGGAAGAGGGCCTGCCCGCCATGCTGCGGCGGGGCGCGGGCTTTGTCAAGCGCCGCTGCTTTGGCAAGGTGGCACGCTATCTGCCCGCAAAGCGTGTGCTGGAAGCCCAGGCGGCGGAAATGGCCGGCAAGACGGCCGACACCTGCGGCCTGCCCACCATTTCCATTTTGACACCGCTGTATAATACCACGGAAAAATACCTGCGGGAATTTCTGGATTCCTTTGTGGGGCAGACGGCCCCCAACGGGCAGCTCTGCCTGGCCGATGCATCGGATGCCGCCCACAGCGCGGTGGAACGGATCGTAAAGGAATATCAGACAAAAAATCAACGAATCGTATACCAAAAAGTCGAAAACAGGGGCATTGCGGCCAATACCAACGCGGCAGCCCGCCTTGCCACGGGGGAGTATCTGGCGCTGGCCGACCATGACGACATCCTGGCCCCGCACGCCATGTACACCATGGGCAAAGCCATTCTGCAGCTGCGGCAGCGCGGCGAGCCGGACGGTTTTTTGTACAGTGACGAAGCGCTGTTTTCCACAAGCATCCGGCGGCCCATTGTGGCGCACTTCAAGCCGGACTACGCCTCGGACTACCTGCTGTGCTGCAACTACATCTGCCATCTGGCCGTGTTCCGGAAGGCACTGTGGGAGAAACTGGGCGGGGAGCGGCCGGAGTGCGATGGCAGCCAGGACCACGACCTGTTCCTGCGCCTGATCGAGCAGACCGGCGGCGCGGCCCATGTACCCCAGGTGCTGTATTACTGGCGGGTGCATTCCGGCTCCACCTCCGGCGGCGCAGATGCCAAGCCCTATGTGGCGGCGGCTGCCAAAAAGGCGCTGGTCGACCATCTGGCCCGCACCGGGCGCACCGGCACCGTGGAGGACGGCCTGTTCCCCAGCACCTACCGGGTAAAATGGGACATTACCGGCGACCCGAAGGTAAGCATCCTGATCCCCAACAAGGACCACACGGAGGACCTGGAAAAGTGCCTGCACAGCATCTGGGCCAAAACCAGCTGGGACAATTTTGAGGTGATCGTGGTGGAGAACAACTCCACCGACCCCGCTACCTTTGCCTACTATGAGCAGGCGAAAAAGCGCTACGAGGGGCTGCGGGTGGTCACCTGGCCGGAAACTGGCTTCAACTTTTCCGGCATCAACAACTTTGGCCGCCGGGCGGCTGCGGGCGATTACCTGCTGCTGCTGAACAACGATGTGGAGGTGCGCAACGCCGACTGGCTCACCGAGCTGCTGCGGCAGTGCGCCCACCCCGGCGGGGCTGCCATCTGCGGGGCTATGCTCTATTACCCGGACGACACCATGCAGCATGCGGGTGTCATCACCGGCCTGGGCGGCTATGCCGGCCACAGCCACAAGTATAAGAAAAAGGGCAGCAGCGGGTATCTGTTCCGTGCGGCCACCGTGCAGGATTTTTCTGCCGTGACCGGTGCCTGCCTGCTGGTAAAGGCCAGCGTGTGGGACGAAGTGGGCGGCCTAGACGAGACCCTGGCCGTGGCCTACAACGATGTGGACTTCTGCCTGCGGGTACGGGATGCAGGCTACCGCATTGCCTGGACCCCCTATGCAGAGCTGACCCATTACGAGAGCAAGAGCCGCGGCGGAGACGAGAAGGACCCGGTGAAGGCGCGGCGCTTTGAACAGGAAAAACAGCGCCTGTACGCCGTGCATGGCCGCGAAAATATCCTGCAGGACCCCTATTACAGCCCAAACCTGACCCTGGACCGGGAGGATTTTTCCGAGAGCGACAGCCTGACCGGACTGAAAGAGGGAACCGTAACCGTGCGTTACCGGGAAGCGTAAAGGAGAGGGTTATCAGGAGGAACAGCAAATGAACATCAAAGGCCATTTTGAAACCATTACCCGGCACAAGCTGCTGGTGATGAAATACTGCTTTGCCTGCGGCCTGTACGAGCAGGGCCTGGCCCATGACCTGAGCAAGTACAGCCCCACCGAGTTCATCCCGGGGTGCATCTACTATCAGGGCGACCACAGCCCCAACGAGGCCGAGCGCGAAGCCAAGGGCTACACCTCGGCCTGGCTGCACCACAAGGGCCGCAACAAGCACCACCTGGAATACTGGATCGACTACAGCACCACCAAAGCCGGGCTGACCGGCATGAAGATCCCGCTGCGGTACGTGTGCGAGATGGTGTGTGACCGGGTGGCCGCCAGCCAGATCTACCTGGGCGACAAGTACACCGATGCTTCTCCCTGGGAGTATTACGAGCGCAGCAAGGACCACTACCTGCTCCATCCGGAGACCCGTGCCCTGCTGGAAAAGCTGCTCAAGATGGTGCGGGACCTGGGCCAGGACCGCACCTTCCAGTACATGAAGTTCCTGCTGGGCTGCGAAAAAGATTACTGAGTGGAATAACAAAGCGAAAAATGCCGCTGACGTTGGTGCGTCAGCGGCATTTTTGCGGAAACAGGCTGCAGGCCCGCCCAAAACACAACACCCCCGGCCCGGCGGATGCAGCGCATCCCAGGCTGGGGGTGTTTTTATGGGGTCCGAGGGGCAGGGTCACTGCTCATCGGTATAGATCTGGATATAGCGCGGCGCGTTCTTGTCCTGCCACAGCAGCAGAACGGCGGTGAGCGAGACCGCAAGGGTGGTGAGCACAGCGAGCAGAGCTTTGAGCAGTTTCATGGTTTGGGCCTCCTTGGAAAAAGTCTTGCGCGGAGCGGGGGACGTTCCGCTGTGAATGTGCCACCAGTATACCACATTCCCGCCGCAAAGGCAAACGGTGGATGCAGGAGCGGAAAATTGGAAAAAATACGATGGTTAGTCATAACTAATCCTTAAAAATAGGCAAGAAAGTTCAGGAAAACCCATCATTTCGGGCTGCTTGTCGTTGACTTCCCACGCTAAAATGATACAATAAATATGTTAAGCAGCTGCTGTCCCTGTACCAGTGCGCCTGCATGGGCGCGGGGGCGGCAATTCAAGCAGAATGGGGGATTTGATTCCATGTTGAACAAGCTGAAACGTGCGGCGCTTGGCGCGCATACGCCGCATGACAAAGCAACTGCTGCAAGCAAGCCTGTCCCGATGCCTCTGCCCGCGCAGGTACGCATCCTTATGAGCCAGCACATTGGTGCACCCGCCAAGGCTCTGGTCAAAAAAGGCGATGAAGTGTTTGTCGGCACCAAGATCGGTGAGGCAGGCGGCTTCGTTTCTGCCAATATCCACTCCAGTGTTTCCGGTACTGTGGCCGCTGTGGAGCCGTTCCGTCTGTCCAATGGCCGCGCCTGTGACTCGGTGGTCATCAAGACCGATGGAAAGCAGACCGTGGACCCGGCCGTGAAGGCACCGGAAGTAACCGACAAGGCCAGCTTCCTGGCAGCCGTGCGCGAGTGCGGCCTGGTGGGCCTGGGCGGCGCCGGTTTCCCGACCGATGTCAAGCTGCAGCCCAAGCAGCAGGTGGACACCCTGCTGATCAACGCTTCCGAGTGCGAAGTGTGGCTGACCAGCGACACGCAGGAAATGCTGAACTGCAGCGATGATATCGTGCGCGGCATCCAGGCGGTGCTGCAGTACACCGGTATCCCGAAGTGCATCATCGGCATTGAGAACAACAAGCCCGAGTGCATCGACCTGCTGTGCAAAAAGACCAAGGACATTGCCAGCATCGAGGTCAAGCCCCTGCCCAGTGTATACGGCACCGGCGCAGAGCTGATCCTGATCGAGAAGTGCCTGGGCCGCGAGGTGCCCCACGGCGGCCTGCCCGCCGATGCCGGTGCCATCGTGATGAACGTGACCAGTGTTTCCACGCTGGGCAAGTACCTGGCCACCGGTATGCCGGTGGTGGAGCGCACCATCACCGTGGACGGCGATGCCTGCGAAAAGCCCCAGAACGTGATCGTTCCGGTGGGCACTTCCTACCAGGACATCATCAACTTTGCCGGTGTCAAGGGCACCCTGGGCAAGGTGGTGGCCGGCGGTGCCATGATGGGCCCTGCCGTGCAGGACCTGAGCTACCCCACCACCAAGACCACTTCCGGTCTGATCCTGCTGAGCGAGGCGGCTGCACAGCCCGCCCCCGTCAACCCCTGCATCCGCTGCGGCCGCTGCGTGGAGTACTGCCCCATGGGCCTGGAGCCTGTGGAAGTGAACCAGGCCTACGCCGCCCGTGACGTGCAGGAGCTGGGCAAGCTCCATGCGGACTACTGCTTCAACTGCGGCAGCTGTTCCTTTGTGTGCCCGGCAAAGCGCCCCGTGACCCAGATGATGAGTCTGGCAAAGGCGTTCTACCTTGGTGAAATCAAAAAAGGAGGCAATAAGTAATGGATACGAAGCTTATTGTTTCGGCTTCCCCGCATGTGCGCAGCGAAGAGACCACCCAGGGCCTGATGGCCAATGTGATCGTGGCTCTGTGCCCCTGCGTGGTGGCCTCTGCAATCATTTTCGGGATGCGTGCGCTGCTGGTAACGGCAGTGTCCGTGATCGCCAGCGTGGTGTTTGAGTGGCTGTACTGCAAGCTGCTGAAGCGCCCCAACCCCATCAGTGACCTGTCCGCTGTGGTTACCGGCATCATCCTGGCCATGAACGTGCCCGTGGGCATGCCTCTGGGCCAGCTGATCATCGGCGACCTGGTGGCCATTGTGATCGTCAAGCAGCTGTTCGGCGGCATTGGCATGAACTTTGCAAACCCCGCCCTGGTGGGCCGCATTGTGCTGTTTGTCAGCTTTGCCGGTTCCATGAACAAGTGGGTGTTCCCGGATGCAGCGGTGGACCAGCTGTCCAGCGCTACCCCGCTGGCTGTGGCCGATAAGTCCAAGCTGAGCCTGCTGGATCTGTTCATGGGCATCCACGGCGGCGTTCTGGGCGAGACCTGCGCCCTGGCCATTGTGCTGGGCCTGATCTACCTGGTTGCCACCAAGACCATCAGCATTGCCATTCCCGCTTCCTATGTGGGCAGCATGTTTGTGTTCTACCTGATCGCTACCAAGGATCTGCACGCTTCCCTGGTGGGCATCCTGTCCGGCGGCCTGCTGTTCGGTGCCGTGTTCATGGCAACCGACTACGTGACCAGCCCCTTCACCCTGAAGGGCAAGTTGGTGTACGGCGTGTGCCTGGGCATTGTGACCTTTGCCATTCGTTACTGGGGCAGCTACACCGAGGGCGTGTCCTTCGCGCTGCTGTTCATGAACCTGTGGGTCCCGTACATCAACGACCTGACCCGTCAGACCCCGTATGGCTATGTCAAGCCTGCAAAAAAAGCAAAGGAGGGTGCTGACAAATGAGTAAGTCTTCCAATTGGGAAAGCACGATCAAGCCCATTGTGGTGCTGAGCGTGATCTCTCTGATCGTCAGCCTGCTGCTGGCTTTGGTGAACTCCATGACCGCCCCGGTGATCGCCGAGAACACCAAGCGTACCACCCTGGCCGCTTATGTCGGCGTGCTGCCGTCTGTTTCGGACGCCGGTGAGCTGGAAGAAGTGACCGATTACACCACCGCAGGCGTTACCGGCGTGGTCAAGGCCCCCGATGGCAGCATTGCCATCAAGGCTGGTGAGTCCGGCTTTGACGGCGGTACCCTGACCGTCATCATGGGCTTTGATGCCAACGGCACCGAGACCGGCATCTGGGTGGATGCTTCTACCCAGACCAAGGGCATTGGCTCCAACGTTGGCAACGAGGACTTCCTCGCACAGTTCAACGGTATGGACGGCACCCAGAACATTGTGATGAACCAGGACTACGACGCCTACAGCGGCGCAACCATTTCGTCCACCGCTCTGTTTGCTGCCATCAACGACTGCATCAACTGTTACAATGAGCTGGCATAAAGGAGGTTGGTAAGAAATGGCACAAGAAAAGAAGTCCAAGGTAAGCATCCTTACCAACGGCATCATCAAAGAAAACCCGGTCCTGCGTCTGGTGCTGGGTACCTGCTCCACGCTGGCTGTCACCACCGCTGTGTCCAGTGCACTGGGCATGGGCGCTGCCTTCACCTTCGTGCTGGTGTGCGCCAACATCATGATCTCCCTGCTGCGCAAGGTGATCCCCGGCAAGGTGCATCTGCCCTGCTACATCGTCATTATCGCTGGCTTCGTGACCATCGTCCAGATGTTCATGCAGGCCTACATGGAAAGCCTGTACAACGCTCTGGGCGTGTTCCTGCCCCTGATCGTTGTCAACTGCATCATCCTGGGCCGTGCCGAGATGTTCGCCTGCAAGAACAGCGTGGTGGACAGTGCTCTGGACGGCATCGGCATGGGCATCGGCTACACCCTGACCGTTGTGCTGATGGCTTCCATCCGTGAGATCCTGGGCAGCGGCACCTGGCTGGGCTTCAAGGTCCTGCCGGACAGCGTTGCCAAGATCGGCATTATGACCCAGGCCCCCGGCGCATTCTTCTGCTTTGGCCTGCTGATGGCCGGCTGTGTGTGGCTGGAGACCAAACTGGATGCCCGCATCGAGCGCAAGAGCTGCTGCGACATCGACAACCTGAAGAAGGAGGCGGAATAAGATGCTCGTCAAACTCGCTGCTATCTTCTTCAGCATGATCCTTGTCAACAACTACGTGCTGGTGAAGTTCTATGGTATCTGCCCGTTCCTGGGCGTTTCCAAAAAGCTGGACTCCTCCGTGGGTATGTCCGGCGCAGTTATCTTTGTCATGTTCATGGCTACCGCTGTGACCTTCCCCATCCAGATCTTTATTCTGAACCCGGCAAAGCTGGAGTACCTGCAGACCATCGTGTTCATCCTGGTCATTGCCGTGCTGGTGCAGTTCATTGAGATCTTCCTGAAGAAGTATGTGGTTGCCCTGTACAATTCTCTGGGCGTTTACCTGCCCCTGATCACCACCAACTGCTGCGTGCTGGCCGTGACCATTCTGGTCGTGGGCGACTACGGTGCAGACGTGGAGGCCCTGGGCTTTGGCATTGCCTACATTGAGGCACTGGTGTGCTCCATCGGCGCAGGCGTTGGCTTTATGCTGGCTATGGTCATGTTCAGCGGCGTGCGCAAGCGCGTGGAAGCCTGCGATCCCCCGGCACCCTTCAAGGGCCTGCCCATCACCTTGATCGCAGCAGCAATCACCAGCCTGTCCTTCATGGGCTTCGGCGGCATCGTCGAAAACCTGTTCAATGTCACGCTGTAAGGGAGGAACAGGAAAATGAGTATTGTATCTGCTGTTGTTCTGTGTACCATCGTGGGCGCAGTCGGCGCGATCATCCTGGTTGCGGCGGCCAAGTTCATGGCGGTGGAAGAAGACCCCCGTATTGAAGAAGTTGCCGGCTGCCTGGCCGGTGCAAACTGCGGCGGCTGCGGCTATGCAGGCTGTGCCGACTACGCAAAGGCCGTTGTTATGGACGGCGTCCCCTGCGACAAGTGCGCCCCCGGCGGCCCCAAGGCTGCTGCTACCATTGCCAAGATTATGGGCGGCGAGGCAAGCGCTGTGGAGAAAAAGGCTGTGGTCCAGTGCCAGGGCAATTCCGAGCACTGCAAGCCTGCTTACGATTACAAGGGCATCCAGAGCTGTGCAGCGGCTGCTGCCCTGTATGGCGGCCCCAAGACCTGCTCTTTTGCCTGCGTTGGCCTGGGCGACTGCACCAAGGTGTGTAAGTTCGATGCCATCCACATTGTGGACGGCGTGGCCAAGGTGGACAAGGACAAGTGCACCGGCTGCGGTGCCTGCGCCAACATCTGCCCCAAGAAGGTCATTATGATCGACGCTGCCGGCCCGCGCAAGCCGGTGGTCATGTGCTCCAACCAGGACAAGGGTGCTGTGGCCAACAAGGTCTGCACCACCTCCTGCATTGCCTGCGGCATGTGCGAGCGCACCTGTAAGTTCGATGCCATCCATGTGGTGGACGGCGTGGCCCGCGTGGATTACGACAAGTGCAAGGGCTGCGGCATGTGTGCCCAGAAGTGCCCGAAGAAGATCATTCTCTTCCCGCTGAAGGACGATCCGTATCCCCCGAAGCTGGTAGTGAAGCCTGCCGCCGCAAAGCCGGTAGCTCCCGCAGCTGCAAAGCCTGCTGCTCCGGCTGCTCAGCCCGCCGCTCCCGCTGCTGCACCTGCAGCAAAGCCCGAAGCCAAGGCCGAGGAAAAGCCTGAGACCAAGGCAGAATAAGCAAACCGAAAAGAAGGGATGGACAAAATGTCCATCCCTTCTTTTTATGCGGCTTTTTGCAAGAAAATCCGGTTGCATCGGCCCTGCGGCCGGGGTTATAATGAAAAAAGAGCGGCATACGGCTCCAACATTCTGGATGCAGGAAATGAGGAACATCATGGAACAGCAAAAACAGCGCCTGCGCAACACAGGCTTCGTCACCTTCTTTTTCAGCGGCATCTGCTCCATCAGCGCAGGCGTGGTGGTCAGCCTGCTGCAGGAGCGGTACGGTTTTGCCTACGGCATGACCGGAACCCTGCTGGCCCTGCTGAGCATCGGCAACCTGCTGGCAGGGTTTCTGATCGGGTTGCTGCCGGGGATGCTGGGCATGAAACCCAGCGTGCTGCTGCTGACCATCGGCTATGCGGCAGGCTATGGCATTATGGGCCTGACCGGGGCCGAACTGCTGCTGGCACTGGCCTTCTTTTTGGTGGGCGTGGCCAAGGGCAGCGTGATCAACACCTGCACCATTCTGGTCAGCGGCAACTCGGCCGACCGCACCCGCGGTATGAACCTGATGCACAGCTGCTATGCCTGCGGCGCACTGCTGTGCCCCTTTGTCATTGCGGCTGCAGCCAGGGTAAGCACAGAGCTGGCGGTGTTTCTGCTGGCGGGGCTGGGCCTTGTGCTGTGGCTGGTGTACCTGTTTACGCCATTCCAGGGCGGCACCAAAGCCAAAGCGGGCGGAAAGGAAGCCATTGACTGGAGTTTTCTGCACTCCAACCGTTTCTGGCTGCTGACCGGCCTGCTGTTTTTCCAGAACGCCGCCGAGCAGAGCGTCAACGGCTGGATGGTTACTTATTTTAAGGGCAGCGGCATCATCACCGGGGCTATGGCAGCCTACACGGTAACCGTGATGTGGGGCGCAACGCTGGCAGCCCGTCTGCTCATTGCGTTTGTGTTCCCCTTCAAACAGCCCCGCAAAGCCATGGTGGGCATGAGCGTGCTGTGCACCGTGTTTTACGGGCTGCTGGTGCTGGCCCACACCCAGTGGGCGGCCATTGCGCTGCTGTTCGCCTTTGCCTTTGCCATGGCAGGCTTGAACCCCACCGCAGTGGCCAGCGCGGGCCGCATGACCAGTGTGACCAGCATGGGTATTATGCTGCCGGCGGCGTCCAGCGGTGCCATTCTGATGCCGTGGATCGTGGGCATCGTGTCTGAAAAGGCGGGCCTTGCCGCCGGTATGGCTTCCAACCTTGTGCCCTGCGCAGGGCTGGTGGTGTTTACCGTCCTGGTGGCAAAGCTGCCGGAAGAGTAAAGAAAAGGCAGGCCATCGGGGAGCTTTCCACGCAAATGGGCCGGGGCGTCCCGCCTCCGCCCTACCGCCTGCGGCGGCAGGGTCCCACCCCTGGATCATTTGCTTAGGAAACTCCCCGCCGTCCTGCTGGGAAGATGCATTTCCCCGGGGCCGGTGGCCGGGAGTTTCTCCGCGAAGCCTCCGGAGGGTGGGATCCTGTTGCCGTAGGCAATAGGGCGGGGCATGGAATGCACCGTAAAGATTCGCGGAGAAAGCTACCGGCTCGCCGGCCCCTTTAGAAGCCTGGTTATTTTTCAATCCCTCTTGCTTTGGCGCTGAACTCGCAGCCGCAGTAGTCCTGCCGGTAGAGGTGGTATTCTTCCGAGAGCTGCAGGCTGCGCAGGTAGCCGTTGTGCTTTTTGAAGTCGGAGGGCAGGTGCTTCACACCGAACTCTGCTTCCAGCTCCTGTCCGATGACGTTGATGCGCTTGGCGTCCTTGTGGGGGCTGATGGACAGGGTGGTGGTGAACCAGTCAAAGCCGTGGTCTTTGGCGTACTGGGCAGCCCGGCGCATCCGCAGCCGGTAGCACACGGTGCAGCGGCTGCCGCGCTCCGGTTCATTTTCCAGCCCCTGCACGGCGGAGTAAAACTCCTGCGGATCATAAGTGTCCTCCACCACGGTCACACCCAGCGGGTGGGCTTCGGCCACAAACTTTTTCAGCTCCTCGCCGCGGCGGAAAT
The DNA here is from genome assembly GCA_963646665.1 of Bacteroides sp. CAG:545. GTDB lineage: Bacteria > Bacillota > Clostridia > Oscillospirales > Ruminococcaceae > Faecalibacterium. The sequence continues at coordinate 9,978 of CAVIXY010000018.1, read as the reverse complement.
ACTCTTCTGCCGGCCAGGTGTTGGGGTTGTAATAAAGAACCGTGATCTCAAAATATTCGCACAGCTGCTCCAGCACCGCACTGGAACAGGGGCCGCAGCAGGCGTGCAGCAGCAGGCGCTGGCGGGTGCCGCCTAACGTCTGGAGCACGGCATCCATCTGCTGGGCAAAATTCAATTGAGTTGCCATTTTTATCATCCTTTGCTATACTGATCAGGCAGAAGCCCTTCAAAGCCCTTTTTGGAGCGGAACGAGCATTGCACGGCAATGCCGGAGAGGGTTCCTTTATTATAACATACTTTGATTGAAAATACAGGAGGTCCCCATGACCCAGGAAAAAATTGCCCGCATCAACGAGCTGGCACACAAGAGCAAAACCACTGGCCTGACCGAGGCCGAAAAAGCAGAGCAGCAGGCTCTGCGCAGGGAATATGTTGAGGATATGAAGGCCAGCCTGCGTGCACAGCTGGCCAATACGTCCATTCAGGAGCCGGACGGAACCGTCCACAAGGTGACCCGCCGCGCAGGTGTCAAGAAGCCCCGCAGCTGAACGCATTGCCCCGGCTTCACAAATTTGGAGGAAAACACAGCCGAAAGCCGTGCTTTCCTCTTTTTTTGCGGGCGGATCTGTGCTATACTATACTTGCATTGGTATGTGTTTCTCATATACCAGCGTGTTTTCCCAAGGTGGCGTATCCCGGGCAAGGTGCACGGAAAAGGCTGTCTTTTGAAAAAAGGATAAAGAGGTCATTTATTATGCTTACTGCAATTACGGGTATCAACTGGGGCGATGAGGGCAAGGGCCGTATGGTCGACCTGATCAGCCAGGAGTATGACATCGTTGCACGCTATCAGGGCGGCAACAACGCGGGCCATACGGTCAAGAACGAGCGCGGCAAGTTCGTGCTGAATCTGCTGCCTTCCGGCATTCTGCGCCCGAACGTTGTCTGCGTGATGGGCAACGGTATGGTCATCGACCCGCATCACCTGGACGGTGAGATCAACAAGCTGCGCGAGCAGGGCATTGAGATCACCCCGGCCAACCTGAAGATCTCCGACCGCGCAACCATTACCATGCCCTACCATGTGGATCAGGACGGCCTGGAAGAGGCCCGTCTGTCCAAGACCGGTGCGCAGTTCGGCTCCACCAAGCGCGGCATTGCCTACGCTTACGGCGACAAATACATGAAAAAGACCCTGCGCATGGGCGACCTGCTGCACCTGGATGACGCAGTGAAGAAGCGCCTGATCACCATGGTGGACTCCAAGAACCTGGTGATGGAGGGCAGCTATGGTGCCGCTCCCATCAGCGTGGACGAGATGTGGGCATGGCTGGAAAAGTATGCTGCCATCTTCAAGGATTACATCTGCGATGTGGGCCAGTACCTGGCCGATGCAGACGCTGCCGGCAAGAAGGTGCTGTTTGAGGCCCAGCTGGGCGCTCTGCGCGACATCGACTTTGGCATCTACCCCTACACCACTTCTTCCAACGTCATTGGTGCTTACGCCCCCATCGGCGCAGGCATCCCGGGCCATAAGCTGCACAACTCCATCGGCGTCATGAAGGCTTACTCTTCCTGTGTGGGTGACGGCCCCTTCACCGCCGAGCTGGCCATGACCGAGGAAGAAAAGCACGACCTGCGTGAGGCTGGCCATGAGTACGGTGCCGCCACCGGCCGTCCCCGCCGCGTTGGCCCCATCGACCTGGTGGCAAGCCGCTACGGTGTGTTCTGCCAGGGCTGCGATGAAGTGGCTCTGACCCTGCTGGACGTGCTGGACTACATGGAGAAGATCCCCATGGTTACCGCTTACAAGCTGACCGATGGCACCACCACCACCCGGTTCCCTATGGGCGAGGCTCTGGACACCGCACAGCCGGTGGTGGAGTATCTGCCCGGCTGGCACTGCGATATCACCGCAGCCCGCAAGTGGGAGGACCTGCCCAAGGAAGCACAGGACTACATCGAGTACCTGGAAAAGGCCGTGGGCTGCAAGATCACCTACATCTCGGTGGGCGCAGACCGCGAAGCTTACATCCACCACGTCTGATCCCCGGGCGGCCTGCGCAGCCCCATTGAAAAAAGGAAGCGTCACAGATGTTTGATATCATTACCGACAGCGCCTGCGACCTGACGCTGGACACTGCCAAGCAGCTTGGCATCGAGGTCGTGCCCTTCTATGTTTCGCTGGACGGCGAGCATTACCGCAAGGAAGGCAAGGAAATCGCCGTGCGGGACTTCTACCAGTTCATGGTGGACAACCCCTCGGCTTACCCCAAGACCAGCCTGGCCTCCATCGAGGACTTTGAGCAGGCCTTCCGTGCCCATGCGGCGGCAGGCCGCGCCGTGCTGTGCCTGGTGTTCACCGGCAAGATGAGCGGTTGTGTGGGCAGTGCCCGCAACGCCCGGGAACTGGTGCTGGAGGACTACCCCGATGCCCGCATTGAGGTGATCGACAGTGCCGCCGCCACCGTAACCGAGTCCACCATGGTGGAAAATGCGGTGGCCATGCGGGATGCCGGCTGCTCGCTGGACGAGACCGTGACCTGGCTGGAAGCCGAAAAGGCCACCAATCAGATCTTCTTTACGGTGGGCAACCTGGATTACCTCATCAAGGGCGGACGCATTGGCAAAGTGACCGGCCGTGCCGCCAATATGCTTGGCATCAAACCCATGATCCTGTTCAAGGACGGCGAGATCTTCTCCGGCGGCGTGGCACGCGGCCGCCAGAAGAGCTTTGAAAAGGCACTGGAACAGCTGCTGAACTATCTGGACGCACGCGGCGGCACCCCGGATGATTACCGCATCACGGTGGGATACGGCTACGATGAAGAGGAAGGCAAGCGCCTGTGGATGCAGACCCGTGCAGCGCTGCGCGCCAAGTACCCCGGTGCGCAGTGCGAGGTAGGCCTGCTGCAGATCGGCTGCACCATTGCCGTGCACACCGGCCCCTACGCGCTGGGTATGGGCGTGATGCGCCGCTGGAAAAAGCAGGGCTGAGACCTTATATAAATAAGAATGGCACCGTATGGCCGAAAGGCTGTACGGTGCCTTTTCTATTTGCAAACTTTTTGTGAATGCACTTGACAAAGTGCATGATTGGGAGTATAGTTTTAGCAGTCGAACAGATAGAGTGCTAAAACAACAATAAAACGGTTCGGCAGGAGGTGCACAAAATCATGAAACATAAGAAAAACACAAGATGCTTCCGGTTCTGCGGCCTCTGCGCCCAGAGTGGTTAGCAGTTTGAATGCCTGTTCGCTAAAATCTGAAATTTCCGGTATGAATGGAGGCTTGACTTTATGAATACCAATCAATATACCCAGAAAACCCTCGAAGCCCTGCAGGCAGCGCAGCAGCTGGCTGTGGAGTACCAGCACAATGCCCTGGAGCCGGAGCATCTGCTGCACGCACTGGCTTCGCAGGAGCAGGGGCTGATCCCCCAGCTGCTGCAGAAGCTGAATGTGGACCCCGGCAGCTTTGCCGCTGCAGTGGCCGAAAAGCTCTCGGCTCTGCCGCGGGTGTCCGGCTCCGGCCGTGACCCCGATAAGATCTATATTTCGCAGGCTGCGGATAAGGTCCTGAGTGCTGCCGCCCGCGAAGCCAAGGCCATGAAGGATGAATATGTCAGCGTGGAGCATGTGTTCCTGGGCCTGCTGGACGAGCAGACCCAGAACACCACCGAGCTGTTCCGTGCCTTTGGCATCACCAAGGATAAATTCCTGCAGCAGCTCACGGCTGTGCGCGGCAACCAGCGCGTGACCACGGATAACCCGGAGGACACCTACAATGCCCTGCAGAAGTACGGCCAGGACCTGGTGGATCTGGCCCGCAAGCAGAAACTGGACCCCGTGATCGGCCGTGATCAGGAGATCCGCAATGTGATCCGCATCCTGTCCCGTAAAACCAAGAACAACCCCTGCCTGATCGGCGAGCCTGGCGTTGGTAAAACGGCCATTGCCGAGGGCCTTGCCCAGCGTATCGTGCGCGGCGATGTGCCCGAGAACCTGAAAGACCGCACGGTATTCAGCCTGGATATGGGCGCTCTGGTGGCCGGTGCAAAGTACCGCGGCGAGTTTGAGGAGCGCCTGAAGAGCGTTCTGAACGAGGTGAAGAAGAGCGAAGGCAAGATCATCCTCTTCATTGATGAGCTGCACACCATTGTGGGTGCCGGTAAGACGGATGGTGCCATGGACGCCGGCAACCTGCTCAAGCCCATGCTGGCCCGCGGTGAGCTGCACTGCATTGGCGCTACCACGCTGGACGAGTACCGCCAGTATATCGAGAAAGACCCCGCTCTGGAACGCCGTTTCCAGCCTGTTCAGGTGGATGAGCCTACGGTGGAGGACACCATCTCCATTCTGCGCGGCCTGAAAGAGCGCTACGAAGTGTTCCACGGCGTCAAGATCAACGACAGCGCCCTGATCGCCGCCGCTACCCTTTCCGACCGCTATATCACTGACCGCTTCCTGCCCGATAAGGCCATCGATCTGGTGGATGAAGCCTGTGCCATGATCAAGACCGAGATGGACAGTATGCCCAGCGAAATGGACGATCTGGCCCACCGCATCACTCAGCTGCAGATCGAGCAGGTGAGCCTGAAAAAGGAGACCGATGCCCTGAGCCAGAGCCGCCTGAAGGATCTGGAAAAGGAGCTGGCCGAGCTGCAGGATAAGTTCCGCAGTATGAAGGCAAAGTGGGAGAACGAGAAGAATGCCATCGGCAAGGTGCAGAGCCTGCGGGAGCAGATCGAGCAGACCAACGCCGATATTGAAAAAGCCCAGCGCGAATATGACCTGAACAAGGCCGCTGAGCTGAAATACGGCAAGCTGCCGCAGCTGCAGAAACAGCTGGAAGAGGAAGAGAAGATCGCCGCCGCCAAGAAAGAGGACAGCCTGCTGCGTGACCGCGTGACCGATGAAGAGATCGCCCGCATCGTGGCCCGCTGGACCGGCATCCCCGTGGAGAAGCTGGTGGAAGGTGAGCGCGAGAAGCTGCTGCATCTGGACGATGTGCTGCACAAGAGAGTGATCGGCCAGGACGAGGCCGTGACCAAGGTGAGCGAAGCCATTCTGCGCAGCCGCGCCGGCATTGCGAACCCGAACCGCCCCATCGGCAGCTTCCTGTTCCTCGGCCCCACGGGTGTCGGCAAGACGGAACTTGCCAAGGCGCTGGCACAGGCCCTGTTTGACGATGAGCGCAACATGGTGCGTATCGACATGACCGAATATATGGAGAAGTTCAGCGTCAGCCGACTGATCGGTGCGCCTCCGGGATATGTCGGTTATGAAGAGGGCGGCCAGCTGACCGAGGCTGTGCGCCGCAAACCCTACAGCGTGGTGCTGTTCGATGAGGTGGAAAAGGCCCATCCCGATGTGTTCAACATCCTGCTGCAGGTGCTGGATGATGGCCGCATCACCGACAGCCAGGGCCGCACTGTGGACTTCAAGAACACGGTGATCATCCTGACCTCCAACCTGGGCAGCGACATCATCCTGAACGATCTGGAGCAGCGCCGTGCCAATGGTTCCAATGAGCTGAGCGAGGATGCCCGCAAGCAGATCGACCTGCTGCTGAAATCCAAGTTCCGCCCGGAGTTCCTGAACCGCCTGGACGAGATCGTGTACTACAAGAGCCTGACCAAGGAAGAGACCCGCAAGATCGTGGATCTGCAGCTGGAGGACCTGCGCCATCGCATGGACGAGGGCAAGCACCTCAAGCTGGAGGTCACCACCGCCGCCAAGGACTTCATCATTGATTCTGCCTACGACAGTGTGTATGGTGCACGTCCCATCAAGCGGTTCATCCAGAGCCGGGTGGAGACCCTCATTGCCAAGGCGATCATTCAGGGCAGCTACGCCGAGGGCAATACCCTGACGGTGGACTGCGAGAACGGTGCCCTTGTGCTGCGCTGACTCAAAGTTTAAAATTTTACCTGTTTTGTACCTGCGCTGCAGCCGGAAAGCTTGCACCACCGTACAGAATATGGTATGATAACAAGTAACATTGATGTGCTCTTCATCGCGGAACAGCCACGATGGAGAGCACATTTTTGTTTGGTATCAGAAAGCTTTCCATAAAGCAGGAGCCTTCCCCTGGTCGGGGGAAGGTGGCACGAAAGTGCCGGATGAGGGTGCGGAATCGAAGCTGCAGCTACGATACCCCTCATCAGTCGCCTGCGGCGACAGCTTCCCCCCAAGGGGGGAAGCCAACGGAAAGGGAAGGTTTTTCGGAATAAACTATTAAACAGAAAGTTGAGTGTGATTTCCCTTTTTATGGACGATGGCAGTATGACGCTTTGGGTAGCGCTGGTAGTATTGGTGGCATTCTCCGCCTTTTTCTCCGCATCCGAGACCGCATTTTCTTCCCTGAATCAGATCCGCCTGAAAAGCCGCGCCGAGGACGGCGATAACTCTGCCGCCCGGGTGCTGGCAATGGCTGAAAAATACGATAAGCTGCTTTCCACCATCCTCATCGGAAACAACATCGTGAACATTGCCGCCGCTTCCATCGGCACCATCCTGTTTACCAGGGCACTGGGGGCCGAGCGCGGAGCCACTATGTCCACCATTGTGCTCACCGTTGTGGTGCTGATCTTTGGCGAGGTGACCCCCAAGAGCCTGGCCAAGGAGATGCCGGAAACGGTAGCCACTGCAGTTGCGCCGGCGCTCAGCCTGCTGATGCTGGTGTTTACTCCGCTGACCTGGCTGTTCAGCCAGTGGAAGCGCCTGCTGGGGCACTTTGTCCACAGCAAGGAAGAGGACACCATCACCGAGGGTGAGCTGATGACCATGGTGAGCGAGGCAGAAAGTGACGGCGAATTGACCGACCGGGAAAGCCAGCTGATCCGCAGTGCCATTGAGTTTGATGACGTGGAAGTGGAAGAGATCCTGACCCCCCGCGTGGACGTGATCGCGGTAGAGGACGACACCTCGCTGGACGAGCTGGCCCGCACCTTTGCAGAGTCCGGGTACTCCCGCCTGCCGGTGTACCACGGCACCATCGACAACATCATTGGCGTGGTACATGAAAAGGATTTCTATCTGGCCCGCCTGAAAAAGGATACCACCCTGGAAGATATGGTGGCTCCCACTCTGTACACCACCGGTTCCACCCAGATCTCCCAGCTGCTGCGCACCCTGCGGGAACAGCACCACCACATGGCCGTGGTGGTGGACGAGTATGGCGGCACCGAGGGCATCATCACGCTGGAGGACATTCTGGAAGAGCTTGTGGGCGAGATCTGGGATGAACACGATGAGGAGACCGAGGACTTCCGCAAGCAGTCGGACGGCAGCTGGATCGTATCCGGCAGCGCCGGTGTGGATGACCTGTACGAAACGCTGGGCCTGCCGGAGGACGAGGACATCGACTCCAACACGGTCAACGGTCTGGTGCAGGAAAAAACCTGCCACCTGCCCAAGGTAGGCGATCGCTTCTCTCTGGGCGAGTACGATGGTGTGGTGACGCGCACGGCCAAGCGCCGCGTGACCGAAGTGCGCCTGACCCCGGTGGAAAAGCCGGAGCCGGAAAAAGACGAGGATGAAAAGGACAAAACCCATTTCAGCCGCTTATCCAACAAATAAACAAGAACAAAAGCGCTGCTGCACGGTAAATGCTGTGCGGCAGCGCTTTTTTATACAGAAAAGATGCAGTTTACAATTACGGCCCCATGCGTGAAAAAGTGGTTTGGAAATGACCGCAGTCATTTCCAAACCACAAATTTCAAATGAAATTTCCACTGAAGATGCCCAGAGCAAAGCGGCGGGCATTTTCAATGATTTTTACAGCAGAGGAATACCGGCCTTGGCGCAGGCTTCGCGGGTGGCTTCGTCCCACACGCTGGCCTGCACTTCGCCAATGTGTACACTGCCCAGCAGCAGCATGCACAGGCGGCTCTGGCCGATGCCGCCGCCAATGGAGTAGGGCAGCTCACCGTTCAGCACGGCCTTGTGGAAGGGCAGGGCGCGGCGGTCGTCACAGTCGGCCATGGTCAGCTGCTTGTCCATGCTCTCGGGGCTGACGCGGATGCCCATGCTGCTCAGCTCGTAGCTGCACTGCAGCGGATCGTTCCAGAACAGCAGGTCGCCGTTCAGATCCCAGTCATCGTAGTCCGGGGCGCGGCCATCGTGGGGCTTGCCGCTCTTCAGCGGGGCACCGATCTTCATCAGGAAGGTGGTGCCGTTTTCCTTCACAAAGGCATTCTCGCGCTCTTTCGGGGTCAGATCGGGGTACTTGTCCTCCAGCTCCTGGGTGGTGATAAAGGTCACGTTGGGGGTGTGCAGGGGCAGATCCTGCAGCTGGGGGAACATGGCATGCAGGTTCATCTCGGTAGCGCACACGGCGGATACGATGGAGCGCACCACATTTTTCAGGTAAGCTTCGTTGCGGTCCTCTTCACGGATGACCTTTTCCCAGTCCCACTGGTCCACGTAGACGGAGTGCAGGTTGTCCAGCTCCTCGTCCCGGCGGATGGCGTTCATGTCGCAGTACAGGCCCTTGCCCACGCGGAAACCGTAGTCCTTCAGGGCCTTGCGCTTCCACTTGGCCAGCGACTGCACCACCTGTGCCTCGGTGCCGCTGTCCTTGATGTCAAAGGTGACCTTGCGTTCCACGCCGTTCAGGTCATCGTTCAGGCCGGTGGACGCCTCCAGGAACAGCGGTGCCGATACGCGGTACAGGTTCAGGGTGGCGCACAGGGTGTCGGCAAACAGGCGCTTGACGGTGCCAATGGCGCGCTGGGTGTCGTACAGGTTCAGTGCGGGCGTGTAGTTTTCCGGGATGATGATCTTGCTCATAAATAGTACCCCTCTTTGTGTTGTCGGCTCGCCTGCTTTCCCAACAGGCGGCGGTTTCAGAACCAAAAAACACTGGTTAAATTATCGCACATTCTTTTACGAAAGTAAAGTGCAATGGGAGAAAAACAAACCCTCTCAGTGAAAGAAATAGAGAAGGCTGTATGAACAGTGCAAGAGAACAATATGGCAGTTTGATAAACCGTATGGTATACTTAAATAATAAAATGGAGTTATCCGTAATGCTAATAAAGAGAAATTTGTTGGGAGGTGCAATATATGAAATCATACAGTGGCATCTATTTGTCCAGTATGCCTGAATTACTATCTGAATGGGATTATGAAAAGAATGATTCGGTCTTACTCCCGGACAAAATTACGATTGGAAGCAGTAGAAGCGTATGGTGGAAATGTTTGAAAGGCCATGGCTGGAAAGATACTATTGTAAATCGAGTGCATGGAAAGCAGTGCCCATATTGCACAAATAGGCGCGTTTGGATTGGATATAATGATTTAAAAACTTGCTATCCTATGCTTGCTGCTGAATGGAATTATGAAGAAAACACGGATATTGATATAGATACGGTTGTTTTGGGAAGTAATAAAAAAGTATCGTGGAAATGTTTATCTTGCAATTTTATTTGGACAGCTTCAGTTAGCAGTCGGACAAAAAAAGGAACGGGATGCCCTGTATGCGCTCAAAAGAAAAGGGTGATTCAGCATCAAAAGACTTTTTTAAAACGTAATGGAGCCCTCTGTGATGAAAAACTTCTGGCAGCATGGGATTATGATAAGAATGCACCGCTCAAGCCGGAGGACGTGACAGCACACAGCAATAAGAAAGTATGGTGGAAGTGCCCGGATTGCGGTTATTCGTGGGAAGCGAAAATTTCTAATAGGTCAAATGGCCGAGGATGTCCGCAGTGCTCTAATCGTGCTTTAGTCAAAGGAGTAAACGATTTAGAAACGTGTAATCCAAAACTTGCGGCAGAATGGGATTTTGAAAAAAATGCCCCGCTTCTTAACATGGGTGCTCATAAGACAGTAATTCTAAAAATTACGATTATGGCATCTGTCAGGCAGGGTTGGGAACGAAATAACGGGTATCTGGTGAAAACCGGATACCCGTTATTCATAGAGAAAACCACAAGCTAAGCTTGTGGAGGAATAGAGCCATAGCGTCGAT
>CAVIXY010000017.1:0-31261 GCA_963646665.1 Bacteroides sp. CAG:545 | reverse complement strand
GCAAGATCATCAACATCTGCTCCATGATGAGCGAGCTGGGCCGCGAGACCGTTTCTGCCTACGCCGCCGCCAAGGGTGCCCTGAAGATGCTCACCAAGAACATTGCCTCCGAGTACGGCGAGTACAACATTCAGTGCAACGGCATGGGCCCCGGCTACATTGCCACCGCCCAGACCGCGCCCCTGCGCGAGATCCAGCCGGACGGCAGCCGCCACCCGTTTGACCAGTTCATCACCGCCAAGACCCCGGCCGGCCGCTGGGGTGACCCGGAGGATATGGTTGGCCCCTGCGTGTTCCTGGCCAGCCATGCGTCCGACTTTGTGAACGGCCAGATCCTGTACGCCGATGGCGGCATTCTGGCCTACATCGGCCGCCAGCCCAAGTAATTTATCATACAACAAAAACAAACAAGGGAAGTGCTCAGCCACTTCCCTTGTTTGTTTTATTCAAGTTAGCACTTGTTAAATTGTGTCTATTTCATGTCAAAACGGTAACAATTCCTGCTTCTTCGTTGTTTTTGCGCATACAGTCCTTGCTTTTTTCATCAAAATGCGTATAATCAGTTCTGTCAGCCAACCCACCTTGTTGGTTGACCATATGAGAAAGAAGAAAGATCAAAGGAGTATACTGATATGAAACTCAAGACTGTTGCAATCGCAGCCGCTGCTGTGGCACTGGCTGTTGGCATGACCGCCTGCGGCGGTTCTTCCTCCACTGCTGCATCCTCTTCCGCATCTTCTGTGGCTGCAAGCTCCGAGGCTGCTTCCAGCGAGGCTGAGGCCGTTTCCGCTGAGTACACCGTGTACAACACCACCGGTTCTACCGTGACCGAGCTGTACCTGTACGATGCCGGTTCCGAGGAAAAGGGCGACAACCTGGCCGGCGAAAACGGCCTGGCTGACGGCGAAAGCGTTGTCATCACCCGCGATGAGGACGCTGACAAGCAGTCTGACGTGAACTATGTTCTGGAGTTCACCACCGAAGATGGCACTACCCAGTCCTTCGAGACCCTGCACTACGAGACCACTCCCATCTCTCTGAAGAGCGTGGACGCTGCTGCAGGCGCTACTCCTATTGCCTTTGCCGCACCGGAGAAGTAAGCTCAGAAACCATTTCCATATCTGCAACGGGGAAGAACCTACAGGTTTCTCCCCGTTATTTTTATGTTCTATGTTCCTTCTGCAGAATGCCGCAATGTCCTTCCTGCGTTTTCTATGGCTCGGCAAATCGCCGAAACACGGCATTTTCTCTTGAAAACAGGCGAAAAATCCGTTATCATAGAAGCAAATAATCTCCCCTGCGGTATCGGGGGTGAAAAGGAGCGGTATTCTTATGGCAGAAAAAGAGATCAAGGGCATCAAAAAGTTCCTGGAAGAGTTCAAGGCTTTTGCGATGCGCGGCAATGTGCTGGACATGGCAGTCGGCGTGGTCGTTGGCGGTGCGTTCACGGCCATCGTCACGGCACTGGTGGAGGACGTGATCAACCCGATCATCGGCCTGTTCTTCAAGGCGGACTTTTCCAGCGTGGTCATTGACCTGGGCGGTTCCAGCATCAAGATCGGCGAGTTCGTCAATTCGGTCATCAACTTCCTGATCGTGGCTTTTGTGCTGTTTGTGGTCATCAAGGCCATCAACTCCCTGCACAAAAAACCGGAAGCACCCGCTGCTCCGGCAGCTCCCACCACCAAGGTGTGCCCCTACTGCCAGAGTGAGATCGCCATCAAGGCTGTGCGCTGCCCGCACTGCACCAGTAAGCTGGAAGGCTTCCCGGAGATCAACGAGTAATCAGAACCACAGAAAGCAAAAAGCCGTTCTGCAAGCGCAGAACGGCTTTTTGTTTTCTCTTACTGTTTACTGCACCTTAGTCAGGTCGGCCAGCTTGTGGTAGATCTCGGTGTTGTCGTACACACCGCCAAAGTTCTCGGCCCCCACGCCCTGGGCGTAAAGGTTGACCATGGCACCGGTGTGGGCATAGGTGGTGTGATCCATGCCGGACTTGTGGTTGATGGTGTGGCAGATGGCCATGCTGAAGGGGATGTACGTGCCGTACAGCTCGTAATCCTGCTGGCTCATCTTGCTCTGGCTGGAAGCACCCACTTCCAGGGTGCGCTCATAGGCCGTGCGCAGATTCTCCGCCTCGTAGTCGGTCAGCAGCAGCTTGCCGGCGTTGGCGGCATCCGGATCGGTGGGCAGGGTCAGGCCAAAGTTTGCCTTTACGTCCTGCATAGCCGTCTCAAAGGGCGTTTTGTTTTCCACATAGCCCTGCACATAGGTGGAATCAAACTTGGCGTAGGACATCTTCTGATGGGTCAGGTTGGTCAGGAAGGTGTCGTAGTTGGTGGTCTTGTAGCCAATGGCCAGGCCGCCGGTCTCGTGGTCGGCGGTAACCAGGATCAGGGTCTCATTGGGGTGCTTGGCGGCAAAGTCCACGGCAGCCTGCACAGCGTTGCTCAGCTCCAGCACATCGTGAATGGAAGCGGCGGCATCGTTGGCGTGGCAGGCCCAGTCGATCTTGCCGGACTCGGTCATCAGGAAGAAGCCCTTGGGGTTGTCCAGCAGTTCAATACCCTTTTTCACGTAGTCGGTCAGCTGCCACTCGCCTGCAGCGGCATCCATGGCGTAGTTCATGGCCTTGCCATCGGCCAGATTTTCAGCAATGATCAGGGTCTTGCCTGCGCCATTGGTCAGGGCAGCGGCACCTGCCTGGGTGGTAACCACATTGTAGCCGGCCTGCGCCGCCACCTCGTGATTGTTGGGGCCGGTGCCATCGCCGTTCACCTTCTGGAACTCGCCGCCGGCAAAGTATTCAAAGCCGGAATTTGCCAGTTCCACGCCGATCTGATAGTAGTTCTTGCGGCTGTTCTGATGGGCATAGAAGGCTGCCGGGGTGGCGTGGTCAATGTTGACGGAGGAGATCACGCCCACCTTATAGCCCTTCTGGGCGTGCAGCTTTTCGGCAATGGTCTCGTAGGGCACATCGCGGGTCCAGGGGCACATATTGATCACGCCGCTCTCGGTCTTGTGGCCGGTGGCAATGGAGGTTGCCGTGGAGGCGGAATCCGGGCAGAAGGAGGTGCTGTCGTAGGTGGTCACGCTGCCCACCTGCGGGAAACCGGTAAAGCTCAGGTCGGCCTCGGTGACCGCTCCATTGTTTTCCACGGTGCCCTTGTAAAAGCGGGCGGACTGGATCTGGGCAGTGCCCATGCCGTCACCGATGAACAGGAAGATGTATTTGGGCTTTTTCAGCAGGCAGTTTTCTTCTTCGGCTGCTTCTGCCGCAGGGGCAGCTGCATGGGCGGCTGCGGGGGCGGCGGCCAGCATCCCCAGGGCGGATGCCATGGCACCGGCTTTCAGAAAGCTGCGGCGGGTGATCTTGTTGTTTTTCATACTGCAATATCCTCTCTTATCCGGCCTGTCCTCAGGCGCTGTCTTTTTTCTTTCCGGGAACGCTTTTATTCTAGCGCAGCCTGCCTGCCGCCGAAACCAGGCCCGTGCAAAGCTTTGGTAAAACCGGCGCGGCGGTTTGCACTCCGGCGTAAAATGCCGGGAAGAAATGTAAAATCCCGCCAAAAGCGACTTTTTGCACCAAACTCTGCCGGAAGGGTTGAAACCGGGGGGCCATTCATTGTACAATAAGGAGTGTAAGCATTCTTGGAACATCACCCTGGAGAGAGAGGACTGGATACCCTATGGCAGAGATCAAAGTACTTGCGTTGGACCTGGACGGCACCCTGACCAACGATCAGAAAGAAGTGACCCCGCGCACCCGCGCCGCCCTAGACGCGGCCATTGCCCGGGGCGTGACCATCGTGCTGGCTTCCGGCCGGCCCACCGCCGGCATCCTGCCGCTGGCCAGAGAACTGGAACTGGACAAAAAGGGCGGCTGCATCCTGTCCTACAACGGCGGCAAGATCGTGGACTGCCGCACCGGTGAAACACTGGTGGAAAAAACGCTGAACCCGGCACTGATCCCGGAACTGTGCGCCTTTGCCGCAGAGCAGGACGTGGCCATTCTGACCTACAACAACGAGGGCATTGTGTGCGAGCGCGACAAGGACGCGTGGGCCAACAAGGAGTGCTTTACCACCAAGCTGCCCATGATCCATGTGGACGACCTGGCCCGGTATGTGGATTACCCCATCTGCAAAATGCTCCTCACGCTGGACCCTGCCCGCCGGGACGAGGTATGCGCTGCCGGCCAGCAGCAGTTTGCAGGCCGCGCCGACCTGTACCCGTCCAGCCCGTTCTTTATTGAAGCAGTGCCCCTGGGCGTTGCCAAGGACGGCAGTCTGGCAGCCCTGCTGGAACGCATGGGCCTGACCCGGGACAACCTGATGGCCTGCGGGGACGGCCTGAACGACCGCTCCATGATCGAATATGCAGGCGTGGGCGTTGCCATGCAGAACGCCGAACAGCCCGTGAAGGACTGTGCCGACTACGTGACCGCCGCCGACAACAACCACGATGGCGTGGCGGAGGCCGTGGAGAAGTTTATTCTGAACTGAGAGGAACACGAAACAATGCCGCGCAATCTGGTTTTATTTGATCTGGAATGGAACATCGGCTATCAGCCGTATACTTTTAACTATCATGGCGTGCAGCAGACCTTCCGGGGCGAGATCGTGGAGATCGGCGCCGTGAAAATTGACGAGGACGCAAATGTTCTGGATACGTTTTCCATCCATCTGCGCCCCCGCATCTTCCGCAAGCTGCAGCACCACATTGCCAAAGTCACCGGCCTGACCCAGGCCGACCTGGACAAGGGCGAACCCATTGTACAGGGGCTGCGCCGTTTTATGCAGTGGTGCGGCCCGGACGCCGAATTTGCCGAGTGGGGCATGGATGACGTGCCGGTGCTCAAGCAGAATCTTTTTCTCTGTAACATTGACGAAAGCCGCCCCACCGTGTGGTACGACCTGCAGCAGGTGTTCCTGCGGGAGCACCCCCGCAAAGAGGGCGAGGGCATGACACTGGAAAGTGTTGTGACCCGCATGGGCATTCCCATGGAGCGGCAGTTCCACGATGCTTTGTCCGACACGCTGTACACCGCAGACGTCTGCCGCCTGCTGGACCTGCGGGCAGGCCTGGCCGCCTACCCCACCGAGGACGAATCCCTGCGCCAGAGCCTGTGCCCCGCCCCCGGCGACTACCGCAGCTTTGAGGTATTCCACGGCTATGTGGAGCAGTACACCTGGCGCACCGACCCCAAAATTTACACCATGGCCTGCCCGGAATGCGGCACCCCGCTGACCCCGGACGATGTATGGCTGAAAAAGGGCAGCAACAGCTGGTACACCCTGAGCCGGTGCCCCCACTGCACCGGCAGCGGCAACGCCGCCGACAAGGGCCTGTTCCAGCGCTACAAGCTGGCCCGCCGCGATGGCCTGCACTGGAGCTTTGCCCGCTGCCTGCAGGTGCCGGACGAAGTCGGCCTGGCCCGGTGGGAAAAGCAGCGCACCGCCCAGCTGGAACGCCTGAAAGCCCGCGCTGAAAAATCAGCGGAAGATTGAGATTGGGCAGAGGGGCTGCCAACCGGGAGCTTTCTCCTCGGACACGAAAAGGGCCATTCCATCGCCCTCCCTATTGCCTTCGGCAACAGGGTCCCTCCCCAGCGGACGGTCCTCGGAGAAACTCCCGGCCCGCAGCCCCGGTCAGATGCAGCTTTCCAGCAGGACGGCGGGGAGTTTCCTAAGCAAATGATCCGGAGGGTGGGTCCCTGCCACCGCAGGTGGTAGGGCGGGCAATGGAATGGCCCGTTGCATTTGCATGGAAAGCTCTCCGCCGTCCTGCTCCTTATTTTCCATTTTTGCAGGAAAAACGCGTTCTGTTTCGTTTTAAGAAAAAGACAGCAGACAATTCCTGCCAAAAAATGCAGGGTTTGTTCATGCCTCTGTCATATAAACGGGATATACTAACGGCAGAAGGGAATGGAAGCGCGCAATGCAAGGTACGATCATTATGCAATGGGTCCGCCAACTGGAGACCCTGGAATATTGGCAGCAGCTGTTTGACAGCTTTGGCAACCTGGGGCCGCTGGCCCCCATTGGGCTGGCTATGGTGGAATCGTTTTTTCCGCCGCTGCCGCTCATTGCCATTGTGGCCCTGAACGTGGCAGCCCATGGCGGTGTACTGGGCTTTTTGTACAGCTGGCTGGGCGTGACCCTGGGCGGAAGCATCATGTTCCTGCTCTGGCGGCGCATCGTCAAGCGCTATTTCTGGAAGGTTGCCAGCCGTTGGCCCAGGCTGGAAAAGGCTCAGCAGTGGGTCAACCGCTTTGACACTTCTTCCCTGTTCATGCTCACGCTGCTGCCGTTTACCCCCAGTTCCTTCATGCATTTGGCCTTCGGCATCTCGGATTTTGATGAAAAACGCTACCTGATCACCATGCTGCTGGGCAAGGGCGTTATGGTTGCCATGATGGCCCTGTTCGGCCAGTCGCTGGTCAGCTCCATAAAGAACCCGGTCTATCTGGTGCTGGCCGTGGCGCTCTGGGCCGCCATGTACTGGGTAAGCAAGCGTTTCTGCAAACGGCACAATCTGGAATAATCTTTTTCGTCAGCACCTGCGGTGCTGCCAGCTCTCCCCAAGGGAGAGCTTTTTTCGTGTTTGCGGTAAAACAAAGAAAGCCTCCCCCGAAAGGGGGAGGCGGCATCGCGTCAGCAATGACGGAGTTCTTTTCTTATGCAACGTATCCCATGCTGCGCAGCACAAACAGCCAGAAGGTCAGGCTCAGGGCACTGAACAAAGTGGTGGTCACGCACACACTGCCGGTCAGTACGCCTTCGTGGCCCATCTGTTTTGCCATCACGTAGCAGCTGGGGGTGGCAATGCTGCCCAGCATCACCAGCAGGGCCACCAGCTTTTCATCGGTAAAGCCCAAACGCACCGCCAGCGGCAGGAACACCGCCGGGAGCACCATCAGCTTGATGAGGGTAGCCGCCGCCGTGGGCCTGAGATAGCCCAAAGCCTTTTTGCCTTTGAAGCCTGCCCCGATGGCCAGCAGCGCCAGCGGGCTGGTCAGCCCGGCCACATTGGCCAGGGTCTTGTTGAGCATTGCCGGCATGGAAAGCCCCAGCAGACTCCACGCAAAGCCTGCTGCAATGCCCAGCAGCGTGGGGTTGGTCAGGATGCCTTTCACGCTCTTTTTCAGCTTTTCGGCCATGCTGCCCGTGCGGGCGGCGTCCGGGCCTTCCAGGGTCAGAATGACCACTGCCATCACATTGTAAGGCGGCACACTGCCCAAGATCATCAGGCTGGACATTTCCGCCGTGCCGTAAATGCTCTGCAGAAAGGCCGTGCCCAGAATGGCCGCCGAGGAGCGGTAGCACACCTGCACAAACTCGCCCACCAGGCTTTTGTTTTTCAGCAGCAGCTTTGCCAGCACCCAGATGCCCAGAATGCTCACCGCCGTGACCCCAAAACAGAACAGTACATAGGCCCCGTCAAAGGTGGTGCGCACATCGGTGCTGCCCAGGTCCCGGAACAGCTGCACCGGCAAAGCCACATAAAACACAAACTTGTTGGCTCCGGCCACAAATTCCTCGCTCAAAAAGCCGGTGCGGTGCAGCACATAGCCCAGCAGCATGACAAAGAACAGCGGCATGGTGCTGTTCATGCTGAACAACAAATTTTCCAGCATGGCTTACACCCCGCCGTGGCGGCGCTGCTCGGCTGCCAGTTCCTGCTGCAGGGCTGCTTTGCGGTGGTCCAGCAGCAGATCCTTGTTGTACTTGAAATAGCGCTCGCAGCCGTTCTCGGTGAGGAAGGCGTGGGCCGCCGGGCGCACGGTAAGCTCGGTGACAAACACCACCATCTCCTGACTCTCGGCAAAGGCCTGCTCCATAAAGTCAAAGGCAGCTTCCAGAGCTGCGCTGGCCGCCTGCTGGGCGGTCTCGCGCGCATCGGCCAGCGACTGGAACTGGCCGCGCAGCAGTTCAAAGGCTTCCTGCGTGCCTGCAGCATTGGCGCGGCGCAGCTCGCCTTCCCACTGGCGCAGCACGGCCTGCACCTGCAGGCGCACCGTCACTGCGTCCCGGCTGAGCAGACCGGCCGCGCGCTTTTTCTGCGTTTCTTCCTCGTAGTCATTGATCTGCTGCCCGAACAGCTCTGCCGAACCGCCCGGAATATCCTCCGGCAGGGTGGCCAGGGCTTTTTTTGTCTCCCGCAAAAAGGCATAGCAGGCATCGGCCACAGCATCGGCCTGGCGGGAGGCTGCAAAGCGGGTATCCAGCCCGGCCAGAAGCAGGCTGACCAACGACAGGCGCTCGTCAAAGGGTGCCTGCAGCAGCCGTGCAAACACGGCGGGCTTAGCCTGCCCGGCCAGAATCTCCTCCACGCCGTAGTCATCGCGGTACTTATAGTACAGGTCCAGATAGGCAGAGAAGTCCTCTGCAATTTTCGGGTGCTGGATGTATTCCCGGATCAGGTCCTCGTCCGCCTGCAGGCCCAGCTGCTCGTAGGTATCCAGCAGGTTGGAAAGGTCCTCCCAGCCGCGGGCGGTAACGAACTGGGTGCCGTCCACATCGGCGTTGATCTGATAAAAGTTCTGCGGGTGCAGCTCCAGATAGCTCAGGATGGCGCTGTGGATGTGGGCAGCGCGGGCATAGTCCTTCCACACCGACAGGTCCGGCTCAATGTCCATGCGGCGCACACGGTCCAGCGTCACAATATCAAAGTCGCGGACGGATTTGTTGTATTCCGGCGGGTTGCCTGCCGCCACGATCACCCAGCCGGCGGGCACCGCCTGGTTGCCGAAGGTCTTGCACTGCAGGAACTGCAGCATGGTGGGGGCCAGCGTTTCGGACACACAGTTGATCTCATCAATGAACAGGATGCCTTCCTTCAGGCCCGTGGCCTCCATTTTGGCGTAGATGCTGGCAATGATCTCACTCATGGTGTACTCGGTTACCGAAACATCCCTGCCGCCGTAATTGCGCTGGCGGATAAAGGGCAGGCCCACAGCGCTCTGGCGGGTGTGGTGGGTGATGGTGTAGGCCACCAGCGCCACGCCGCACTCCCGGGCCACCTGCTCCATCACCTGGGTCTTGCCAATGCCCGGAGGCCCCATCAGCAGGATGGGCCGCTGCCGAATGGCCGGAATGGCGTATTCGCCCAGGGCGTCCTTGGCCAGGTACGCTTTGACGGTGTGTTCAATTTCTTCTTTGGCGCGTTTGATGTTCATAACAAAATTCCCCCTCGTGTCAGGAGTTGTTCAGGTCGCGGTACAAGTCATCCTCTTCGGCCAGGGCGTCCGCAAGGGCGCTGGCCGGGCGGGCCGCCGCACCGGTAAATTCTTCTTCGTCCAGCACCACCTTCATGGCCCAGGGCGGCACGTTGGCATCATCGAACCGTTCGCCCAGGAACAAAAAGGCCGTGTCGTAGGCCGGGCGTTTGGCCGGGTAGGTGCCCATGCCGTCCGTAAAGTAGAGCAGGCCCCGCAGGTTGGAGAATTTCTTCTCGGCGCAGAGCCGGTCCACATAGGCAAAGGCAGGCCGGAAGTCTGTGCCGCCGCCGCCCCGCAATTCAAAGTGGTTCATGGCGTGGATCAGCTCGTCCTCATTGCGGATGAGCAGGTCCTGCTGCACCGCGTTGTCGGCCTGGATCAGGTGCAGGTTCATGCGGTGGAAAAAGTTTTCCCGGCCTTTCAGCAGGGTGTAAGTTTCGGCCAGAAAGGCCCGCACCAGCTCGCCGGAGGTGGAATAGCTGGTGTCAATGACCAGGGCCAGTTCCTCGATCTTTTTGCTTTCCCGGGTCTCCAGCGGCTCAATCAGGGGCAGGTTGCCGTACACCGAAAGGCCGTAGGTGTAAAAGTTCAGGTCAAACTCGTCCGGGTCCAGCTTTACTTCCTCCCGGGTCACGCAGAACCGGCGCAGGAAATCCCGGTAGCTGCGGCGGCTGCGGTTGGCGGCCTTCACCTGCTGCTTCAGAGCATCGGCCCCTTCTCCGGCTTCTTTGTCCCGCAGGTCCAGTTCGGTCTGCATCCGTTCGCCGATCTTCTGCCAGGTTTTCTGCGGCAGCGGGGTAGGCATCTGCTGGGGCTGTTCCGGGGCATCTTTGGGCCACAGGCGGTGGTCGTCCGTGACAAATTCCCGTTCCAGCTGGCGCAGCACGCCGGGGGTCTGGCGGGTGAGCCACCGGTACACCGGGGCCGCTGCCACTACATTTTCTTCGGCGGTGATCTGCTGGTAGGCATTCTGCCGCACATAGGTCAGTGGGCGCTTGACGCTGGCACGGTTCAGGCTGTCGATGACGTTTTCCACCGCGATGTCACAGGCCAGGCTCCACAGCTGCGGCTCCCGGCGGCCTTTCAGCCATAAATGTCGAAATACGCAGTGGAATATCGTATGCAGATACAACCGGTTGAGATACTTCGGGTTCTCCTGATACAGCTGCAGCAGCCGGGCAGGCTGGTAATACAGGGTCTGGCCGTCCGTGGCCAGCACCCGGCACCGCTCATCCGGCACCGGGATCAGTGCGCTGAGGGCCTGGTCCAGAAAACGGAAATCCAGATACAGCCCGCTGCGCACCACCGCCAGCACCTCGCCGCCCATGCGGGCCTGCCACTCTTCGTGGGTCTCAGGCCGCGCCGACTGAAACGGCTTGCGCGGGTCGATGAATTTTTCTTTTTGGATGGATTGCGGCAAAGGTGTCACCTCACTTATAAAACGGCCTCGCCCTCTCCGTCATTGCTAATGCAATGCCACCTCTCCCAAAGGGAGAGTCCTTGGCAAAAACTATAAGCTTTCCCGTTTCGCCAGAGGCTCTCCCTTTGGGAGAGCTGGCAAACCCGCAAGGGTTTGGCTGAGAGGGCGAGCCCCTTAAAAATCAAAATCATACCGGTTTTTCTTTTGTGCCGCCGCAAACTTTTTGTGCTCTGCATCCGCCAGCAAAGCGGCGGCAGCGGCGTTTTCGGCCTTGCGGGCAAGGTCTGCCGCTTCGGCAAAAGCGGCCTTGTCCAGCATATCCAGGGCCAGCAGGGCCTTGACGCCCTCCGTATCCTGTGCTTTCAGCAGGCGGGTGAGCACCCGGCCGGTGTTGGCCGCCAGAAACGCCCGGTAATGCCCTGCTGCCGTTTCGTTCAGCTGCCAGGGATACTGCAGCCGGGCAAAGCAGAGCATGGCCATGATGGCGGCATCATCGGCATCGTGCCCCTGGGGGAAAATGGCGTCATATTCTGCAGGCAGGAATTTATTATTCAAAAAACACTGCCTGTAATGGTATCCCTGGCCGGAAAAGGTGTGCAGCAGAATGTGGGCAGGGGTCTCCTCGTAGTCCTCCCAGTAGGCAGGGTACCACAGGGCCGCCTGCGGGGCGGCTGCTTCCGGCGGCCAGAACTGCGCCTGCACCGCCTCGGTGATGTTGTTCACGATCGCAAACAGCCCGGTGGCCGCTTCCGGCACCGCCCGCACCCGGATGGTTTCCAGTGCAAAGCAGTTCAGGAACACATCGCTGCCCATGGTCAGCTCCTGTGCCCCCACGCTCAGCAGACGCAGGCGGCGGCAGTTGTAAAAGGCACAGCTGCCGATCACCTGCAGGCCTTCCGGCAGGGTCAGCTCTTCCAGAAAATTGCCGCACACGGGGTGCAGATCTTCCGGGTCTGCCGCCGGGGCGTCAAACTCAAAATCGTACCGGTGTGCGCTCCTCTGCCCCACCGCCTGCCCGAAGGCCCGGGTCAGGCGCACGGTGCCGGTGCTGTCCACCTCATAGCGGCAGGTCTCGTCTGCGCCGGGCAGGCTGCGCGGCTTTTCGGAAAAGCAGTAGTCTCCCAGCTCGGTAAGGGGCCACACGCCGCCCTCCGGGGCCGGAACGCTGCCCGGCAGCACCACGCAGGGGTCGGTGCCGTACACCCGCACCAGCCGTGCGCCGCCTGCCTGCGGCAAAAGATCCAATGTCAGCCTGCTTGCCTGCTCCACCATGCCGAACCTCGTTTTCTGTCAGATTTTATCTGCACTCAGTATAAACCATGCGGGAGTGGTTGTAAAGCAAAACCCTCCGTCTCCCCGCAGGGAGCCGGAGGGCTGAGTGCATTGAACGCTGCGCGGTTACAGCATGGACATGATGTTTGCCACGATCAAGCCGCCGCCCGTGCCGATCACGTAACCCATCAGGGCCATCAGAACGCCCACGGGCACCAGGGCACCGCTGTAGGCACCAGCCAGAATGGGAGCCGAAGCAGAACCGCCGATGTTGGCCAGAGAAGCCACACCGCAGGTAAACATATCCAGATGGAAGATTTTGGCCAGAATGACCAGGATCAGGCCATGGATGGCCAGAATCATGAAGCCGGCCAGGATCCAGGCAGGTGCATCGGTCAGCTCCAGGAAGCTTGCGCGGGAAGCCAGCAGAGCCACCACCGAGTACAGCAGCAGGTTAGACAGCTCGGTGCTGCCGGCCATGCGGCCCACGGGGGTCACGGCGCCGATCAGACCTGCCAGAGTGATGAGCAGCACCGTCCAGGTGGACTTATCCAAGAAAGGCATTGCGCTGTTGAGGGCATTGCCGATGTCCTGGCCGAAGGCAGAAACCATCAGGCCCAGGCCCAGCAGGAAGATCAGGTTGACAAAGGTGGCCTTGTCCTCGTTGGACTTGGCATCCTCTTCCAGGCGGCGGGACACTTCATCCAGCGTGGTGGTGTCGGCCTTGACCCACTTGTTGAATTTGGGAGCCAAGTTGATGGCCCACAGCAGGAACATGACCCAGATGGAGTAGTCGATGGAGTCCACCACCAGGGCATAGGCCATGTCACCCTCGCCGATGTCCAGAGCAGCCTGCACGGC
This sequence comes from Bacteroides sp. CAG:545, assembly GCA_963646665.1. GTDB lineage: Bacteria > Bacillota > Clostridia > Oscillospirales > Ruminococcaceae > Faecalibacterium. The sequence continues at coordinate 18,485 of CAVIXY010000017.1, read as the reverse complement.
GATCATGTTGCCGGAGCCGCCCAGCCAGCTGCCGCACAGGGCACCCAGAGCCTTCCAGGCCTCTGCACCCAGGGCACCCTTCATGATAGCAAAGGTTGCAATAAAGGCCAAGCCGATGGAGAAGGACGCGGCAAAGAAGCCGCCCAGCATCTTGGGGCCAAGCTTGATGATCTTGCGGATGTCGCAGCGCAGCAGCATCAGGAAGATCATGGTGTAAAGCAGATTGTTCTTCAGAACTGTGTAGGCCGGTTTGGTGGCCGCCATATCCCACACATTCAGCGTGCAGCAAATCATGGTGATCAGATACAGCAGAACAATGGGCGGTGCGTAATCGAAAAACTTCGATTTGGTGAAGCGCTGGAGCCATACCAGCATTGCGGCAAGAAATACCAGTACCGCAACATAAGTGAACCCGTTGGTAATCATGGGCCCGTCCCCTTTCTTTTTTGCGCTTTTCGCGGACAATTGTCTTTACAGGATTGACAATTTCGTATACAATGTTACCATAGATTTCATAATCTGGCAATCTTTTTTTCACGAAAGGGGTAAGGGAATTTATGAAAATCACAGAAGTCCGCCTCGGGTTGATCTCGGTACCGCTGCGGGTGCCCTTCAAAACGGCACTGCGCTCGGTCAACAGCGTGGAAGATGTCGTGGTGGAAATCCACACCGACACCGGCGCTGTGGGCTACGGTGAAGCGCCGCCCACCGGCGTGATCACCGGCGACACCACCGGGGCCATCATCGGTGCCATCCGCGACCACATTGCCAAAACCATTGTGGGCCGCGATGTGGACGACTTTGAGGACCTGATGATCGCACTGAACGCCTGCATCCAGAAAAACACCAGCGCCAAGGCCGCTGTGGACATGGCCCTGTGGGACCTGTACGGCCAGCTGTACAAGATTCCCGTGTACAAACTGATGGGCGGTGCCCGGAAGTCCATTGTCACCGACATCACCATCAGCGTGAACGACCCCGAAGAGATGGTGCGGGACGCCCTGAACGCCATTGACCGCGGTTACGACTGCCTGAAGGTGAAAGTGGGCAAGGAGCCGGAAAAGGACATTGCCCGCCTGAGCGCCATCCGCGCCGCCGTGCCCAAGGAAACCCTGATCCGCATTGATGCCAACCAGGGCTGGACCCCGAAAGAGGCCGTGCGCATCCTGAACGGGATGCAGGAGCGCGGGCTGGGCCTGGAATTTGTGGAACAGCCGGTCAAGGCCCACGACTTTGAGGGCCTGAAATACGTGACCGAGCGCTCCTACGTGCCGGTGCTGGCCGATGAGAGCGTGTTCTCCCCGCAGGACGCACTGACCATTATGCAGATGGGTGCTGCCGACCTGATCAACATCAAGCTGATGAAGTGCGGCGGCCTGTACAACGCCCTGAAGATCGCCTCTGCCGCCGAAGTGTACGGCGTAGAGTGCATGATCGGCTGTATGCTGGAAGCCAAGATCAGCGTGAACGCCGCCGTGCACCTGGCCTGCGCCAAGAAGATCATTACCCGCATTGATCTGGACGGCCCCGTGCTGTGCAGCGAGGACCCGATCCTGGGCGGTGCCGTGTTCCACGAAAAGGACATCACCGTTTCGGACGCACCGGGCCTGGGCATCCAGGGCATTGAGCCGGGCAAGATCCGCTATATTTAAAGATCGGTGCATTGAAAACAGAAGGCCTGCTGCAGCTGCAGCAGGCCTTCTGTTTTGGATTATTCTTTATACGCCAGAATGGCTTTCAGGTACTCCCACACCCGGGCCACGGAAGCAATGTCCGCGCGCTCGTTGGGGGTGTGCACATGCAGCAGGTTCGGCCCGAAGGAAATGCAGTCCAGGCCCGGGATCTTGCCGGACAGGATGCCGCATTCCAGCCCGGCGTGCAGCGCCACGATCTGGGGCGCTTCGCCGTACTGTGCCTGATACACCGCCACACAGCGGTCCCGCAGGGCAGACTCCCGTGCGTAGACCCAAGCAGGGTAGTCGCCGTGGAAGCGCACCCAGCCGCCCAGCAGCTCGGTCAGGGTCTGCACCTTGCGGGAGAGCAGCTCCTTGGCCGAGGGCACCGAGCTGCGCAGCGAAAAGCGCAGCACCAGCTCCTGTTCCGTCAGCTCTGCCACACCCAGGTTGAGCGAGGTCTCCACCAGGCCCGGCACATCCATGCTCATGGCCTGCACGCCCCAGGGCATCAGCAGCAGGGCGTTGCGCACCCGCACGGTGGACTGGGCATCCAGAGCAGCCGCTTCCCGGCAGCCTTCTTCGGTCAGCTGCAGAGCGATCTGCGGGTCGGCTGTGCCGTACTCGGCCTGCATCTGCGCGGCAAAGGCTTCCCCGGCGGTATGCACGGCCTCGGTCAGGCCGTCCGGCAGCAGCAGGGTAACGCTGCTCTCCTTGGGGATCACATTCTCCTTTGCGCCGCCGGACAGGGCCAGCACCCGGTGCTCCACCCCATGGTCAGCCAGCAGGGCCAGATACCGCCCCAGCAGGGCAATGGCATTGGCCCGCCCCTTGTGGATCTCGGTGCCGGAGTGGCCGCCCTGCAGGCCGGTGATGCGTGCCGTGACCACGGTGCCCGCCTGCGGTGCACGCTGCACCGGCAGATGGCACTCGGCCCGGCGTCCACCGGCGCAGCCCGCCGTCAGCACTCCTTCCTCTTCGGAGTCGATGTTGATCAGCAGCCGCCCCTCCAGATCGGAGAAGTCCATGCCGGAAGCGCCCAGCAAGCCCACCTCTTCGCACACCGTCAGCACCACTTCCAGTGCCGGGTGCGGAATTTCCTTGGCGTCCAGCACCGCCAGCGCGTAGGCCACCGCAATGCCGTCATCGCCGCCCAGGGTCGTGCCCTCGGCGCGGACATAGCCGTCCTCCACCGCCAGGCGGATGGCATCGGTTTCCAGGTCCAGCGGACAGTCGGCGGTTTTATCGCCCACCATGTCCAGGTGCCCCTGCAGGATCAGCCCCGGCTGCTGCTCGTAGCCCGGCGTGGCCGGTGCCTTGATGAGCACATTGCCCATCTCGTCCTGGCGGCAGGCAAGGCCGCGCTCCTGCGCAAAACGGATGCAGTAATCGCTCAGCGCTTTTTCGTGGTGCGAGGTATGCGGAATGCCGCAGATCTCTTCAAAATAATGAAAAACGGAAGCAGGTTCCAGCCCGGCCAGTACACCCATTGTGTTCCACTCCTTTTTACTTCAGCACGATCTCACCGTTCTCGTCCGCGTCCACCACCAGGGTGCTGCCGGAAGCAAGCGACCCGTCAATGAGCTTTTCGGCGGTGGGGTCCTCCACGGCCTTGCGGATCACACGGCGCAGGTCACGGGCACCAAACTTGCCGCCCTCGCTCTTTTTCACCAGTGCCTGAAGAGCCGCCGGGGTATAGCTGTAGGCAATGCCCTTGGCGTCCATGCCGGGCTTGTACTCGTCCAGCATCAGGGCCGCAATGCCCTGCAGGGTCTCTTCGCTCAGAGGCTTGAAAGCGATCACCTCATCCACACGGCCCAGGAACTCCGGCCGCAGGAACTGGGCCAGCGCCTTGCGGGTCTTTTCCTCGCTGCGCTGCTCCTCGCTCTTGTTGAAGCCCAGCCCTCCGGTGGTCTGATCGCTGCTGCCTGCGTTGGAGGTCATGCAGATGACCGTGTTGGAAAAATCCACCGTGCGGCCCTGGGCATCGTTGATCTTGCCCTCGTCCAGGATCTGCAGCAGAATGTTCATCACATCCGGGTGGGCCTTTTCTATCTCGTCAAACAGCACCACGCTGTAGGGGCGGCGGCGCACCTTTTCGGTGAGCTGACCGGCTTCCTCGTAGCCTACATAGCCCGGAGGCGAACCGATCATGCGGGACACCGCGTATTTCTCCATATATTCGCTCATGTCCAGCCGGATCAGCGGGTCCGGGCCATCGAACAGCTGGCCTGCCAGCTGCTTGACCAGCTCGGTCTTGCCCACGCCGGTGGGGCCGACAAAGATGAAGCTGGCCGGACGGCGGCGGCCGGAAAGATCGGCGCGGCTGCGCTTGATGGCCTGGGCCACCAGGTGCACGGCTTCGTCCTGGCCGATGATCTTCTTTTTCAGCTCGCCTTCCAGGTTGGCCAGCTTGGCAAACTCGGTCTCCCGGATCTTCACCGCCGGAATGCCCGTCCACAGTTCGATGACCTTGGCTACGTCGTCCATGGTCACCTGAATCTCGCTGGCGGCCGCCTGCTTGGCAGGCAGTTCGCTTTCCAGCTGGGCCATGCGGGTCTTGCGCTCCGCCACCCGCTCGTAGTCGATGGGCTCGTTGACGTCCGCATTCTCCATGTCAGCTTCTTCCTGCTTCAGGGCGTCCAGCTCCTTCTGCATTCCCAGATACTCGGAGATCACCGGGTGGGACAGGTTGCAGCAGGCGCAGGCTTCGTCCAGCAGGTCGATGGCCTTATCGGGCAGGTAGCGGTCGGTGATATAGCGCTCGCTCAGGGTCACAGTGGCGGAAAGCACATCGGCAGGCACCTGCACATGGTGGTGCTGCTCGTAGTAGTGCTTGATGCCGTTCATCACGGCCAGGGTATCGGCTACGCTGGGTTCCTCCACCCGCACCGGCTGGAAGCGGCGCTCCAGTGCCTGGTCCTTCTCGATGTACTTGCGGTACTCGTTGAAGGTGGTGGCACCGATCACCTGGATCTCGCCGCGGGAAAGGGCGGGCTTGAGGATGTTGCCCGCGTTCATGGCACCTTCGCTCTCACCGGCGGAGGTAATGGTGTGGATTTCGTCAATGAACAGGATCACATTGCCGGCGGCTTTTACTTCGCCCAGCAGGCCCTTGACCCGCTGCTCGAACTGGCCGCGGAACTGGGTGCCCGCCACCAGGCTGGTGAGGTCCAGCAGATAAATCTCCTTGTCCTGCAGGCCGATGGGCACATTCCCCTTGGCAATGCGCTCGGCAATGCCCTCGGCAATGGCCGTTTTGCCCACACCGGCTTCGCCGATCAGGCAGGGGTTGTTCTTCTGGCGGCGGCTCAGGATCTGGATGGTGCGGTAAATTTCGCGGTCGCGGCCAATGATGTCGTCCAGCCTGCCTTCCCGGGCCTTGCGGGTCAGGTTCTCGCAGTAGGTATCCAGGAATTTGCGCTTGGGCGGCTTTTTGCCGTTTTTGCGGTCGGCGGCCTTTTTGTCGCCGTCCTTCTTTTCACTGCTGGTAAAGCCCACCGGGAAGGTGGCATTGCTGCCGGGGATCAGGTCCTCGTCCATGCTGTCCGGGTCGGCATCCTCGCCGCCCTGCGCCATATTCATCATCATGGAAAGCGGGTTTGCATCGCCCAGCTCCTCCATCATGCTTTCCATACGGCTTTCCATGTTGTCCAAGTCCTGGTCCGACATGCCGAACTGCTTCATCAGGTCGTCCACCGGCTTGATGTGCAGTTCCCGGGCACAGTGCAGGCAGTAGCCCTCCTGCTTCATCTGGCCGTTCTCCATCCGCTGGATGAAGATGATGGCCGGACGTTTTTGGCATCGAATACAGACCATAGTTCCTCCTTGCTCCAAGCCCTTCCTGCCTTATTACAGGAACGGGTTGAACAGATTAAACGCTTTATAGTAAAGACTGCCGCTCATCACGGTGTCGTTGAGCACATTCAGGTTGCCGCCGGTAACCACAATGATGCCCCACACGACGCACAGCACCATGTAAATGTCCAGCAGAGCGGTCAGGCCGCCCACGCCCCAGCCAAGCCAGCGGTTCACGGTGCCGATCACCGGCAGCTTGTTCACCAGGCCCAGCACGGTAACCAGCATACTCACCAGCAGCCGCAGCAGTGCATAGAACACAAAGAACAGCACCAGCGTGATCACCGGAGTAAGCAGCGGCTGCAGCACCTTTTCCACAATGGTATCGGCCAGCACCACCGCGTTGTCGGCCAGCACAGCCCCAATGGAGCGTTCGCAGGCCGCCACGATGGACGCGCGGAAGCTTTCGGGCAGAAAGCCCGCGTACTTGTCGGCAATGCCGGAGAGGTTTACCACCCCATCGGCGGAAAGGCTGGCCGCGATCTGGGTGCGGAAGCCCCCGGCCAGCATGTTTTCAAACACCCAGCCCGCACAGGCGGCCGACAGCTGGTGTGCCCCCAGCAGACTGATCAGATTGCCCGTAAGCTGCACCATGGAGGCCAGAAAGCCCTTGCGTGCGTAGCGGACGATCAGAACGATCCAGACTACCGTACATAGGATATCAAAAAGAAATGACGGATTCTTGAACATACCTTGTTTTCCTTGTTACTTTCTTGCAGAGAGTGCTAAAAATGACAAAAGTTCCTTGTTATTGCCCGCTGCCGGAGGCCGCCTGATCCGGCGGCGTGACCTGCTGCACCGTATTGCCGCAGAACACCAGCAGCTGCTTGCCGACCAGCAGCGCCTGGGGCCGGGCTTCAAATACCTGGTTCCACTGGTACTCCCCCGCCGTGGTAAAGCATTCCACCGTGCTGTCGGTGAGCAGGTAGAAAAAGCTGCCGCTGCGCACGATGCGGTTTGCCGTCAGCACGCCGCCGCTGTACTGCACGCCCAGGTTTTTGTCCAGCAGCACCGCCGTGCACAGCTGGCCGTTTTCCAGCAGCAGGGCCGCACCGTTCTGATCGGTGGAAACGCTCACCAGCGTGCTGCCACCAAAATCATAGGCCGCGCGCTCGCCGCCGTCCGCCCCGTACAGCACGGCACGGTTCTGATACACAGCCAGCACGGTATCGTTGGAAAGCCAGCCCAGCCACTGAGGCACGCTGTTCTCTGCGGCCAGCTGCACCGGGTCGCCCTGGGACAGGTTCAGCGTGTACAGGCTGGTGGTCAGCTGGCCGCCGCTGGCCGTTACGGCTGCCACGGCAAGGCGGCGGCTGTCCGGCGCAAAGGCCATGCGCAGGGGGGTGCCCTCGGCGCTGGTCAGGTTCCAGCTCAGCAGCTGCTCCATGGCCGCGTTGTACACGGTCACTCTGGCCACGCTGTCGGGGTCATCGGTCACCACAGCCACCTGCCCGGCATCCGCCACGGCGCACAGGTAAATGGTGCTGTCCAGCGTTTTGGTGTACAGGTTCTGGGTGCGGCTTTCCACCCGCAGCTCATTGCCGGAGCGGTTGTACAGCACAAAGCGGTTTTTGCCGGCGGCCAGGGCCGGGCGGGCATAGCCGCTCTGAATGCTGTTCAGGCGGCTGCCGCCCAGGCTGTAGACCACGCAGCTGGTTTCATCCATTTCCACAAACGCGCCGGAAAGCGGCTCCATGGCGGTCAGCTCGGCAATGCCGGTCTGCTGCGGCCAGCCCACAGCGGGCTTTACCGCAATGTGCACACTGTCCACCAGGTCCTTGACCCGGGCAATGGAAGTGCCCACTGCGCCGGTGGCAAACAGCACCACCAGCGTCAGCACGGCCACCACAACAGCGGCCCGGCGCAGGCGGCGGCTGCGCACCCGCTGGCGGGCAGCTTCCAAGTATTCCACCCGCCCGGCCGAAAGCGGCTCGTCCCCGGCATGGGAATTGCCGCGATGAAACTTGCTCATGAATGGTTCTCCTTCGTAACGGCCTCGCCCTCTCTGTCATTACTTACGCAATGCCACATTCCCCACTCTGTCGCTTACGCGACATCTCTCCCCGGCCGGGGAGAGTCTTTCCTCAAAGGGAGAGGCCTTGGCAGTCCATGCAAAATCTACGGTTTCGCCAGAGGCTCCCCCTTTGGGAGAGCTGGACGCGAAGCGGCCTGAGAGGGCGCGTCATATTCTACACTTTTTAGAAACAGCCCTTTTGCCGGCAGCGTCGGCCCGGCCCTGCTGCGGTCCCGGCTGGCCAGAATGGCCGGGATCTCTTCCGGCTGCATCCGGCCCGCGCCCACCTCGCACAAAGTGCCCGCCAGAATGCGCACCATGTTGTACAGGTAGCCGTCTGCCGTCACCTCAATGTCGATCTCATCGCCCCGCCGGGCCACATGGCAGTCGGTGATGGTGCGCACGGTGTCGCCGTGGGCGGCAGCCGAGCTGCCCGCCGCGCACAGGGCCAGAAAATCGTGGGTGCCCACAAACTGCTGCGCTGCCGCCTGCATCCGGGCTTCGTCCAGATGCTTCGGCATCCGGGTGTAGTAGGCCGCGTCAAAGGGCGAGTCAATGGGGTGGTTGTGAATGCGGTACAAATAGGTTTTGGTGTGGGCCTCATACCGGGCATGAAACTCTTCCGGCACCGGCTGTGCCGCCAGCACCCGGATATCCGGCGGCAGGTGCTGGTTCAGGGCCAGCGGCAGCTTTGCCGCTGGAATGCGAGTATCGGCGTGGAAATTGAGCCGGAAGCCCAGCGCATGGACCCCCGCATCGGTGCGGCTGCAGCCCTTGATGTCGGGCCGTTGGCCCAGCACGGCTTCCAGCGCATCCTGAAACACCGCAGCCACGCTGCGCCCGTTGGGCTGCACCTGAAAGCCGCAGTAATTCGTGCCATCGTAGGCAAGAGTAAGTAGATAGTTCATAGGCACTTCTATCCGCGCACCCTCATCCGGCGCTCACGCGCCACCTTCCCCCGACTGGGGGAAGGCATCTTTTGACAGTACGCACTTCTTTGTCAAATTGCCCCTTTTCCGGAAAAGAAAAGGGGCCTTGCTTTATAAATGCCGCTGTCCGCCCCTTCTTGCCTTCCCCCGGCCGGGGGAAGGTGCTGAACGAAGTGAAGCGGATGAGGGTGCTTTCTCAGAAATTCGGGAACACCAGCCGGGAGGCCAGGATCACCGCAAAGCAGGCAATGCACACGGCCAGGTCGATGTAGTCCTGTTTGGTGCAGCGCAGCACCTTGAGCCGGGTGCGGCCGTCACCGCCGCGGTAGCAGCGGCATTCCATAGCCATGGCCAGCTCATCGGCACGGCGGAAAGCCGAGATGAACAGCGGGATCAGCACCGGCACCAGCGCCTTGACCCGGTCGGTCATTTTGCCGGTGTCCAGCTGGGCACCGCGGGCCTTCTGGGCGTTCATGATCTTGTCGGTCTCTTCGATCAGGGTGGGGATGAAGCGCAGGGCAATGCTCATCATCATAGCCAGCTCGTGCACCGGGAAGTGCAGCCTGCCCAACGGCTTCAGCAGCTGCTCAATGGCATCCGTGAGCACAATGGGGCTGGTGGTGTAGGTGAGCAGGCTGGTGCCCGCGATCAGCGCCATGACGCGCACCGCCATCAGAACGGCATAGCGCACGCCCTCGGCGTAAATTTTCAAAAACCACACATGCACCAGCGGGTCCCCCTCGCCGGTGACAAAAAACAGGTTCAGCACCGCCGTAAAAATAACGATGGGCAGAATGGGCTTCAGGCTCTTGCCGATCATCTTGAGCGGGATCTTTGCCAGCTTGTACATCACGGCCAGAAACAGGATGGACAGGGTCAGGCCCAGCGGGTTGGAGGCTGCAAACAGCAGGATAATATAGGCAATGGTCAGCACCAGCTTCAGGCGCGGGTCAAACCGGTGCACCAGGCTGTTGCCCGGGAAGTGCTGGCCGATGGTGATATCTCTCAGCATTTTGCAGCGCCCCCTTCCTTTTCTGCTTTGCGCGGGAGCACAAGGCTCTCGCCGGCATCGCGGCGGCGCTTGGCTTCCAGGATCATCTTGACAGCATACGGAATGGTGTACACGTCCGCAGGCACGTCCACGCCCATCTCCCGCAGCTTGAGGAAGATCTTGGTCACTTGCGGCACGCTCAGGCCCAGTTCCAGCAGCTCCGGAGCGCGGGCAAACACCTTTTCCACGGTGTCGTACATGGCAATTTTCTTGTTGCTCATCACCAGCACACGGTTGGCGTACTTGGCAATGTCCTCCATGCTGTGAGAAACCAGCAGCACGGTGGTGCCGGTCTTTTTGTGGTACTCCTTCACCTCGGAAAGAATATCGTCCCGTCCCTCCGGGTCAAGGCCGGCAGCAGGCTCGTCCAGCACCAGGATACGGGGTTTCATGGCCATGACGCCTGCCACAGCCACACGGCGCTTCTGGCCGCCGGACAGCTCAAAGGGGCTGCGCTCCAGCAGGGCCGGGTCCAGGCCCACAAAGTCCGCTGCTTCGTGCACGCGGCGGTCAATCTCCGCTTCGTCCAGGCCCATGTTCCTGGGGCCGAAGGCAATGTCCTTGTAGCAGGTTTCCTCAAACAGCTGGTACTCCGGGTACTGGAACACCAGCCCGGTGAGGAAGCGGAAGTCCCGGATCTTTTCCGGGTCGGCCCACAAATCGCGGCCATCAATATAGATCTTGCCGCTGGTGGGCTTGTTCAGGCCGTTCATGTGGGTGATCAGGGTGCTTTTACCGGAGCCGGTGGCCCCGATGATGCCCACAAAGTCGCCCTCTTCCACGGTAAAGCTCACATCGTCCAGCGCGGTGACTGCATTGGGCATCCCGGGGTTGTAGACATAGCTCAGATGTTCTACCTTGATGATATCTGCCATTTTGTCCCCTCCCCCTTACTGCAGCAGCTCGTACAGAGCCTGTGCGCATTCGCCGGTGTCAATGATGCCCTCCGGCATCGGGATGTCGGCCTTTACCAGCTCGTCCCGCAGCTCGGCGGCCTGGGGCACATCCAGATGCAGTGCCCGCACCTTCTCGGTCTGGCTGAACACCTCTTTCGGGGTACCCTCCATCACCACATGGCCCTGGCTCATCACCAGCACACGGTCCGCCTGGGCAGCTTCTTCCATGTAGTGGGTAATGGACACTACGGTGATGCCCATGTTCTTGTTCAGGTGGTGGATGGTCTGCATCACCTGTTCCCGGCCCCGGGGGTCCAGCATGGCGGTGGCTTCGTCCAGGATCAGGCAGTCCGGCCGCATGGCCACCACGCCTGCAATGGCCACACGCTGCTTCTGGCCGCCGGACAGATTGTGGGGTGCCCGCTCCCGGTATTCGTAGATGCCCGCCATCTTCATGGACTCGTCCACACGGCGGCGCATCTCCTCGGGCGGCACGCCCAGGTTTTCCAGTGCAAAGGCCACGTCCTCTTCCACCACGGTGGCCACGATCTGATTGTCCGGGTTCTGGAACACCATGCCCACGGTCTGGCGAATGTCGTAGAGCTTGTCCTCATCGGCGGTGTCCATGCCTTCCACGTACACCTTGCCGCTTTCCGGCAGCAAAATGGCGTTGAAGTGCTTGGCCAGGGTGGACTTGCCGCAGCCGTTGGCACCCAGCACTGCCACAAATTCGCCGCGCTTGACCTGTGCGTTCACACCGTCCAGCGCATACACCGGCTGGTCGCTGACATCATAGCGGAACTTTAAGTTTTCTGCTGTTAAAATCGTTTCACTCATTTGCGTTTCTCTTTCTGGTGGTGCGCCCCTCCGAAAGGGACTGTACCCCATCCTATTTTATTTTCAACACCACACTGCGTGTGGTGTTGAAAATCGCTTCCCATTTTATATCACTCTTCCCAGATTGCGGTGGCACCGCAGGGCACCACGCCGCCGGTGGCAGACACCGGCAGGCCGATCTCATCGCAGCTGGTCTTGCCGCCAAAGCGGGGCACCAGCGTGGTCTTGAGCATATACTCCATCACGGCGGGCGAAAGGCCGGTGGTGTAGCTGTTGACGGCAAAGAACAGCGGCTTGTCGCTCAGCACTTCCTCGCACTGGCTGATCAGGTCGTAGATGCAGTCCTCCAGCTTCCAGATCTCGCCGCCGGGGCCGCGGCCATAGCTGGGCGGGTCCATGATGATGCCATCGTAGGTGTTGCCGCGGCGCTTTTCCCGCGCCACAAACTTGGCGCAGTCGTCCACCAGCCAGCGGATGGGCCGGTCGGCCAGATTGCTGGCCACGGCATTGTCCTTGCCCCAGGCCACAATGCCTTTGGAGGCATCCACATGGCAGACGGTGGCACCCGCCGCCGCGCAGGCCAGGGTGGCACCGCCGGTGTAGCCAAACAGGTTCAGCACCTTCACCGGGCGGCCCGCCGCGCGGATCTTCTGCTGGTACCAGGCCCAGTTCACGGCCTGCTCCGGGAACACGCCGGTGTGCTTGAAGCCGGTGGGGCTGACGATGAGGGTGAGCTTATCCTCCCCTTCGCCGCAGCTGATTTTCCATTTTTCCGGCAGACGGCGCTTGTATTCCCACTCGCCGCCGCCCTGATTGGAGCGGTGGTAAACGGCATCCGCCTTGGCCCACAGAGGGCTTTGCTTCGGGGTTTTCCACACCACCTGCGGGTCCGGGCGGATCAGGATGGTCTCGCCCCAGCGCTCCAGCCGGTTGCCTTCGGTGGCATCCAGCAGCTCATAATCTTTCCAGGTATCTGCAGGGCGCATAGCGTTCTCCTTTTTACTGCTTCAGAATTCGTTTGTTAATTTTTTCCACAATGCGGTCTGCACAGCGGTGGATGGCTTCCAGGTCCTGGCCCTCCACCATCACGCGGATCTTCGGCTCGGTGCCGGACACGCGCACCAGTACGCGGCCCATGCCCATCAGCTTCTGCTGTTCGTTCTCAATGAACCCGGCCAGCACCTCGTCCTCTTTGTAGGCGGCCTTCTGGGCGGCATTGGCGGTCACGTTCACCAGCACCTGCGGGTACTGGGCATACACCTCGTTCAGCTCGCTCATCTTCTTGCCGCTCTCGGCCAGCAGCTTGAGCAGCTTGCCGGCGGTCAGCTCGCCGTCACCGGTGGTGGCGTGGTGCATCAGGATCACATGGCCGCTCTGCTCGCCGCCAATGGCGTAGCCGTTCTCGCGCATGTTTTCCAGCACGTAGCGGTCGCCCACGGCCGTTTTCTCGGTCTCAATGCCCTGCGCTTCCATAAATTTGATGAAGCCCAGGTTGGACATGACGGTCACCACAGCGGTATTGCCATCCAGGCGGTTCTTTTCTTTCATGCTCATGGCCAGCAGGGCAATGATCTTGTCGCCGTCCATCTCGTGGCCTTTTTCATCGCAGGCAAGGCAGCGGTCGGCATCGCCGTCAAAGGCAATGCCGCAGTCAAAGCCGCCGTCCACCACGGCCTTTTCCAGGTTGTCCAGATGGGTGCTGCCCACGCCCTTGTTGATGTTCTCGCCGTCCGGCGTCACGCCGATAAAGGTGCACTTGGCACCCAGGCGGGGGAACAGTTTCTGCGCCACGGCAGCCGATGCACCGTTGGCACAGTCGATGCAGACGTTCAGGCCGGTCAGGTCACCGTGGATGGACTCGTACAGATGGTCCACATAATCCTGCAGGCCGTCCTCGCGGCGGTACACGCGGCCCACATCGTCCCCGGTTTTCAGCTCAATACCGGCACCGTTGTTGTCAATGTAGGCTTCGATCTCGTTTTCCACCTCGTCCGGCAGCTTGTAGCCGCTGCCCGCAAAGATCTTGATGCCGTTGAATTCCATCGGGTTGTGCGAAGCCGAGATCACCACACCGGCATCTGCGTGGTACTTGCGCACCAGGTAGGCCACGGCGGGGGTGGGCAGCACGCCCAGGCTCTCCACGTCTGCACCCACGCTGCACAGACCAGCGGTCAGGGCAGCTTCCAGCATATCGCCGGACTGGCGGGTATCCTTGCCGATGAGGATGCGGGGGCGGTGGCCCACGCTTCCGGTCAGCACGGCAGCTGCGCCGCGGCCCAGCTTCATGGCAAGCTCACAGGTCAGGTCTGCACCGGCCACGCCGCGCACACCATCGGTTCCAAAATATTTTCCCATAATAATTACCCCACTTTCTGTGTTCTGTGTAAAGAAAAGATAACGAAGCAATTCTCAATATTGTAAGCGTCCTCGCCCTCTCCGTCATCGCTGCGCGATGCCACATTCCCCACTCTGTCGCTTACGCGACATCTCTCCCCGGCCGGGGAGAGTCTTTCCTCAAAGGGAGAGGCTTTGGCAGTCCATGCAGAGTTCATGGTTTTGCCAAGGGCTCTCCCTTTGGGAGAGCTGTCGAACAACGTGAGACTGAGAGGGCGAGCCTGTTCATCTCAAAACAAACTCTGCTGGCCGTTTTCTTCGGCGCTGCCGGTCTCCGGGGCCTTCATGCCCAGGTGCTCGTAGGCCAGGCGGGTGGCGCAGCGGCCGCGGGGCGTGCGGGTCAAAAAGCCCATCTGCATCAGATACGGCTCGCACATGTCCTCCAGCGTAACAGCTTCTTCGCCCAGGGCCACGGCCAGTGTTTCCAAGCCCACGGGGCCGCCGTTGTACATTTCAATGATGGCGCGCAGCAGGCTGCGGTCCAGTTCATCCAGTCCCAGTGCATCCACGTCCATGCGCTTCAGGCCCAGCAGGGCCACGTCCCGGTCGATGACGCCATCGCCCAGCACTGTGGCAAAGTCGCGGATGCGCTTCAAAAAGCGGTTGGCCACGCGGGGGGTGCCCCGGCTGCACTTGGCCAGCTCGTAGGCACCTTCCGGCGTGATGGGCTGGTCCAGGATGCCCGCCGACCGCTGGATGATGCGGCTCAGCTCATCCGGGCTGTACAGCTCCAGCTTGAGCAGCACGCCAAAGCGGTCACGCAGCGGGCCGGTGATCTGGCCCGCCCGGGTGGTGGCACCCACCAGCGTAAAGCGCGGCAGGTTGATGCGGATGCTCTGGGCGCTGGGGCCTTTGCCGATCATGATGTCCAGCGCATAATCTTCCAGCGCCGGATACAGCACCTCTTCCACCTGCCGGGACAGGCGGTGGATCTCGTCAATGAACAGCACATCGCCCTCCTGCAGGTTGGTCAGCAGGGCAGCCAGATCGCCGGGCTTTTCAATGGCCGGGCCGCTGGTAATGCGGATCTGCACCCCCATCTCGTTGGCAATGATGCCGGCCAGGGTGGTTTTGCCCAGGCCCGGCGGGCCGTAGAGCAGAATATGATCCATGGGTTCCCCGCGCCGTTTGGCGGCTTCCAGATAGATCTTCAGGTTCTGCTTGACCTTTTCCTGTCCGATGTAGTCCTCCAGATGCTGCGGACGAAGGTTGTTTTCCTCGTTGTCCGCCGGGGTCATGCTGGGCTGCATCATGCGTGCGCCGTACAGCGCGGTATCGTCCTGCATCGTTTACCTCCTGCCTGCCATGCTCCGCAGAGCCAGCTTGATGATCTCTTCCACGGGCAGCGTTCCGTCAATTTTGGAAATGGCCAGTGCAGCTTCGCTCTGGCTGTACCCCAGCGACACCAGCGCCGCAATGGCCTGGGCGCTGCTCTGGGAAGCCGGTGTGTCAGCTGCTACCCCGGCCACATCTTCCAGCGAGATGCCGTCCACAAAGCCCTTGGCAACTTTGTCCTTCAGTTCCAGCACAATGCGCTGGGCCAGCTTGGGGCCAACGCCGGATGCCGCCTTGAATGCCTTGTGGTCTCCCGCCGAAATGGCCAGCGCCACCCGCTGCGGCTCCATGACGCTCAGAATGGCCAGACCTACCTTTGCGCCCACGCCGGAAACCGAGGTCAGCAGCTCAAAGCATGCCTGCTGTTCCTCGGTGGCAAAGCCGTACAGGCTCACATCGTTTTCGGTCACGCTCATCACGGTGTAAAGGGTAGCTTCGTTTCCAACACCCGGCAGCGCCCCGGCCACGCTGGCCGGACACTGGGCATAATATCCCACCCCGCCGCAGCTGAGCACCACGGCGTTCAGGCTTTTTTTCACGATTTTTCCGGTTAAGCAGTAAATCATTTGAAACCTTCTCCGTTTCTGTATCGGTCCATTTTCCTCTGTTCAGCTCTCCCTTCGGGAGAGCTCCGGCACCCGCGCCGCCACAGGCGGACGGGGCCGGTGAGAGGGTTAAATCGGCCCCGTCACACGGCGGGCAAAGCGGTTGAGCTGGTTGCCGTTGGTGTGGCAGAAGGTGATGGCCATGGCCAGCGCATCGGCGGTGTCATCAGGCTTGGGCACAGCGGGCAGGCTCAGCAGCATCCGGGTCATTTCCTGCACCTGCTTTTTCACGGCCTTGCCGTAGCCGGTAACCGCCAGCTTGACCTGCATGGGCGTGTATTCGTAAATGGGCAGGCCCGCCTGCGCCGCCGCCAGCAGGATCACCCCGCGGGCTTCGGCCACACCAATGACGGTGGTCTGATTGTGCTGGTAGAACAGTTTTTCAATGGCCAGTGCCTCGGGTTTTGTCCGCTCGATCACGTCCTTTACCCCGGCGTACACCTCGTCCAGGCGGCGCTCAAACGGCACCCCCGCATCGGTGCACACCGCGCCGAAATCCACCGGCGCAAAGCGGTTGCCCACGTAATCCACCACGCCCCAGCCCACAATGGCATACCCGGGGTCGATGCCCAAAACTCTCATGCTGTGTTCCCTTTCCGACACTACTCCTATTATAGTATCTTATTATATCACAACGCTTGGTTGGGAGCAACCGGAAACCTGTCGGCAGGCCGCCGCAGATCTTCGATGCCACGCCAAAAACAGGCTTTGCCGCCCGGCTGTTCAAAAAAGTTTTACGATTTTTGAAAAAGGGCTTGCATTTTGGCAGAAGGTATGGTAATATAATCAAGCTGATTTCGGCAGGAACAGAATATGGACGGTTAGCTCAGCTGGTAGAGCATCTGCTTGACGTGCAGGAGGTCACAGGTTCGAGTCCTGTACCGTCCACTTGTTAGAGGGAGTCTCCAACGTAGGTTGGTGGCTCCCTTTTCGTTTATGCCTCTAACCTGCGTGAGTGCTGTGGACGGTACAGGACTCGAACAGCACGTGCCGGAGCGCAGCAAGTGGAAGGTTCCGACTCCGAGCCGGACGTCATCACCGTTACTTCTACCGAAGAAGTCGATGCTGTGGTGGTTGGCTGCGGCGCAGCCGGCATGATGGCTGCTCTGGAGCTGCAGGCTGCAGGTGTCAAGACCATTCTGCTGGAAAAGGGCGGCCCCGCTCTGGCCGAGACCCGCGTGCAGGCTGCTGAAGGCGAGACCGTTTCCGTGGAGCCCCTGTACAACTGTGAGTACGGTTTCTCCAAGGGCACCGTCAATGCTTCTCTGCTGCGCAAGTGCGTCAGCGCCGGCGAGCGCGTTGTTTCCAACTTCATGGACAACGGCGTGAACATGGGCCTGCGCCGCGATGCTTACGGCATGGGCTTCCGCGCCCGCCACAACTTTGCCAACCTGGAAGGCAAGCAGGTCAGCGGTGCTGACCGCTTCCAGCCGCTGGTGGACAAATTCACCGCAGACGGCGGCGTGTTCGAGGTCTGCCGCGAGGCTGTCAAGCCCGTGATGGACGGCGACAAGGTGGTTGGCGTTATTGCCAAGGACACCGAGAACAAGACCTACATTCAGTACAACGCCAAGGCTGTGCTGATCGCCACCGGCGGTTACGCAGGCAACAGGGACCGCCTGCACGAGCACTTTGGTAACATCAACGTCTGGCCTCTGTGCAACGAGCTGTCGGACGGCAAGGGCTACGACATCGTTCTGGAAGCCGGCGGCATCTCTGACCGCAACTAGGCTCTGTGCTGCAACGAGTTCGGCGGCGTGAACGGCAAGATGGAAGAGCGCGGCAAGGCCATGGTCCGCTCCAACGACACCCTGCGCTTTGCCATTTACGGCGGCCTGATGGTGGACCCCAACGGCGAGCGTTTCATGAACGAGCAGTATCTGTCCGACCGTCCGCTGGCTCTGGGCGGTGAGATGTCCCTGCGCGTGGGCAAGTACTACGCTGTGGTGGACCAGGCCATGTACGAAGAGTGCCGTGACAACGGCGTATTTGCCTACTTTGGCAGCCCCGCCGACTGGTATGTTGGCGCAACCGGTTACACCGAAGAGCTGCTGCCCAACCTGGACGAGCACATGGACCTCGCCATCCAGCATGGCTGGGCCGTCAAGGGTACTCTGGCTGAGTGCGCCGAGGCCTTTGGTCTGACCAATCTGGAAGAGACCGTTGCCGATTACAACGCAAAGTGCGCTGCCGGCAAGGACGATCAGTTCTACAAGAACAGCTACCTGCTGCGTGAACTGACCGGCGACACCTTCTACGTCATCGAGTACGAGCCTTCCATCTGGGGCACCTTCGGCGGCGTCAAGACCGACTCCTATGCTCGTGCCGTCAACGCCGAGCAGCAGCCCATCGAGGGCCTGTACGTTGCAGGCGTGGACAACGGCTCCCTGTATACTTCTCCTTACTATGAGAACGAGGGTGCTGCTCTGGGTACCGCCTACACCAGCGGCATTGTTGCTGCTGACTGCATGATCAGCTACATCAAGGGCTAATCAATCCTTTCAAAGAACCATAAAAGCGGCTCCGTCACGTTGTATGCACAACGCGGCGGGGCCGCTTTTTATTGTTTTATGCCAATCTTTTTGCAGGCGTACCGGGCACCGTTTTCCGCTGTTGTTTGTTCCATAAATCTGCTCTGGAGATCTGCCCGGGCCAAGCCACCCGCCAAATGGCTCCCACATGGTTCCGCTTCCAGCCCGCCTTCTGTCCAAAAACCGCCCGCAATCCTTCGGGCAAACATACAAAGAAAAAACGCCTTGAGAAAAATCTCAAGACGTTCTGTTCAAGTCGGCGACTACCTATTTTCACGCGCCGTTTCCAGCGAACTATCTTCGGCACAAGTGAGCTTAACTTCTGTGTTCGGAATGGGAACAGGTGGAACCTCACCGTCATC
>CAVIXY010000016.1:0-31567 GCA_963646665.1 Bacteroides sp. CAG:545 | reverse complement strand
GGGCGCACCCAGCCGATGCCGGCGCTGACCGTCACGTTCAGGCCGCCGGCAGGAGTGACCACAAAGTCCTCGTCCGAGCTGTAGACGCCGCTGGTGCGGGGCGCATTGTAGGCGGCCACATCGGCAGCGTCAAAGTCGTAGCCGTTGGCCGGGTAAAGTACGATGCTGCTCAAAAAATCATCTCCTTATAGCTTGTACCACACCGGCGTGCCCAGCCGCACGGTGCGGGTGGTGGTGTCGGTCTGGATCTGGGTGATCACGTCTGCCACCCGGACGGCGGCTTTGTAGCCCAGCTCCGGCAGAGAGCACCAGGCCACGTCTCCGGGCTGCAGGCCCTCGCCGTCCAGCTCCATCTCGATGCTGCCGGTGCGCAGCTGCTCCAGCAGCTTGGTGCCGCCCCGGTCCTGCAGCTTTTGCAGATAGCTCAGGCTGGCGGCGGTCTCGCCGCTGTCCGTGTCGGGCTGGATGTCCCGGGCATCCACGTACAGCTCCCGGCGCTTGGTGCCGGTCAGGTCCGTGTCGCCCACCGTGACGGTGACCCGGCTGGTGCCTTCGCCCGCGCCCTGCACCACGGCCACGTTGCAGTAGTCACTGTCGCCAAAAGCCCATGCGGCCTGCTGCAGGTTGCCCCACTTGGTGCTGTAGCGGTGGTTGGGGTCGGCTGCCGGGCGGTAGACCTCAAACACAAGCGATTTGTCCAGATTTTTACCGGTCAGCCGCACCCGGAAGCCCAGGTCGCAGGCGGCGGCAATGGTGGTCAGGTAATCCATGACGCTGCCGCCGGACGTCTGCTGGCTGAACACCGTGTCAAAGCCCGCCAGCTCCCCCAGCACAAGCCGGGGCCAGGGCTGCATTTCCGACACCAGGCGGCGCATGGCTTGCTCCGCGTTCTCGTTCTGGACAATGGCAGTGCTGACGCGCTTGGTAAAGATCCAGGTGCCCGGGAAGCCAGTGACCACCAGGTTGCTGTCTGTGTTTTCGTTGGACCTGTGGCAGATGCGCATGGGCACATCGCTGTCGCTGCGCCGGAGCCAGCGGCCTTCCCGCAGCAGCTGCAGGTTCTCCTCGGTGGGGCGCACCTCCAGGGTGAAGCTGCCCTCGGTGTTGTAAGGCTCGTCCCAATAGAGGCTCACCCACACCTCGATGCGGCCCAGCCGGGCCAGGGTGGTCTCGTCCAATACGTCCAAGGTCATGCGATCACCTCCGGCAGAATGCCCGTGCGCATGGGGTAAAAGCTGATGGTCACCTGCAGATTGTCTGCGCCAGTGTCGGCTTGTGTGGCCAGCATATTGTCGCCTGCGGCCAGCTCGGTCAGGTCGGATGCCTCGTCCAGCAGGGCAAAGATGTTTTCGGTCACGCCAGCCCGGGTGCGCTTGAGGGCCAGCTTGTCGGTGGTGGTGCGGTAGATCTCCACCACGTCCCCGGGGCTGAGGGTGGCCTGCAGGCCGATCTGCGCCCCGGTGATCACGTTGACCACGCGGGGGTTGACCACCTCGGCGTCACAGGTGAGCACAGCCGTAAAGGGCACCGCCAGCGCCCCCGGATTGCGGGCGTTGAGCCAGCCGATGTTTGTGCGCACGCCGAAACGGTGGGGCGTGGCGTAGTTGACCGGCAGCCGGAAGCTGGGCACAAAACCGCCCAGCACGTAGGTAACGGCGGTAAGGTCGTACCAGTAGGGCTTGGGACAAAATAACATGATGTTCAGCCGGGGGAAGCCGTGGATTTGGGTGGTGTAGGGTGTCTTGGAGAGCACGAACCGGCAGAAATATTTGTCCATGAAATACAGGGTGCCGCTGGTGAAGTAGGGCAGGCTCTGCAGCAGCAGCAGAGCGTCTGCATCGCCATGCTCGCTGCTGCAGTCTGCAGTCAGCTCCCGGTACACGCCTGCCACACTCTGGCCGCCTACGGTCTGGCCGATCTGATTGACGCCCTGGGCCAGCTTGAGGTCCACATCCACCCCGTTGAGGGGGTCCAGGTTGTAGGGAATGCCATAATCTGCGCCCAGATGCAGGGTGACCCCGGCATCGGTCACGATCATGAGGTGATCTTTGCGCTGCGGCATGAGGGGTCCTCCTTTCAGCGCTTGGTGGCCTTGGCACGATCGGCCTCCCAGCGGGTCTCGCGGGCAAGGTCGGCGGCGGTCTGGGCCTTAGAGTAGATGTACTGATTGACCACGGTGTCACCCTGGCGGGTGTAATTGCCTGCTGCGGCGGCAATGCGGGCCGTGCCGGAAGCGGCCACGGTGGACGCCGTGCGGCGGTTGTCGCTGAGCACCAGGCTGCCTGCCTGGCGCACCATGTCGGCCAGAGCGGCGTTGGTCTTGGCCAGAGCGGCGGTGTTGTCGCGCAGGGCCTGCTCCAGATCGTCCGTGCCGGTGATGGGCACCTCCGGGGTGCTGCCGCTGCCGGAGCTGCCGGTGCCGCCGGGGTCAGACGGGGTGGAGGTGCTGCCGGGAGAGCCGGTGCTGCTGCCGCCGGAAGTGCCCCGCAGCTTGCGCACCAGGGCGGCAATGGTCACACCCAGGGCCACGGCAGCACCTGCAATGGCAAGGCCCACAGGCAGGGCGATGCCGGTGGAGCTGAGGGCCGTGCCGATGGCGGTAAGCATCCCCTGGAAGGCCCCGCCGATGCTGGTGAGCAGAGTGCCCATGGCCGCATAGATGGACGGGAAGGTGCTGATCAGCCCGCCCTGCAGCCCCTGGCTGAGGGCCAGAGCCGCATTGCCCAGCGGCTCTTTCAGGCCGCCCAGAATGCTGGACAGGGCGCTGCCCAGCTCCCGGGTCTGGCTCAGGATGTCGGCAAAGCCGCTGGTGACGCCGCTGCAGATCTGGCTGCCCAGGTCCCACGCGGCGGCGGAGAGCTGGGCCTGTGCGCCGTGCAGGGCCTCGTTGAGCTTGTCCACCAGGCCCAGGGCAAAGTCCTCGATCTGCTTCTTTTGGTCCGCCGTCAGGCCGTTGTAGATGGTGGCGGCGGTCCACTGGCCGATGGCGGCCCAGTCCTTGTTCTTGACGGCGGTGTACAGGTCGCTGAAGGTGCCCAGCACGCCCTCGTTGGCGTGCTCCTGCAGCTCCTTCCACAGACCCGAGAAACTGTCGGCAGCGCTTTCCTTGATCTGCTCAGAGACCTGCTCGGTGCCGTCTGCCGCGATGGTCCTGACCCGCTCGATGGTCACGAGGGCGCCATCCACCACGTCATCGTAGGTCTCGGTGATGACCCGTTTCTGCTTGGTGGTGCCGTCCGTCAGGGTCTCGGTGACCGTCTGGGTGGTGGTCTGCACGCCGTCCACCAGCGTATCAAAGGTGGAGGTAACGGTTTTGGCCGTCTCCCGCACGGTCTCCATGGTCTGCTTGACAGTTTTCTTGCCCTTCTCGTCAATCTCGGTGATCGTCTTGATGTCCTTGAGGACGCCGTTCACCATCTGACGGGAAGTTTCCGTGATGGTTTGCTTCTGCTGCTTTTTGCCATTGGAGAGGGTCTCGTTGATCGTTTCCACGGTGCGGGTAACACCATCCCTGACTGTAGTGGTCGTGTCAGAAATGGATTTCACCACGGAAGCAGTGGATGCCTTGGTGCTGGTGCTGGCCTTGCTGCCAGCGTTGCTGACGGCTGCGGCAGCAGCATTGGCAGAATTGGTGACGGTCGCAGCTGCTTTCTGGCTCTCGGTCGCTGCGGCTTTTGCTTCGTTCTGGCGTTCCGTCCAGCTCTTGTTGCTGATACCCTTACCCGCCAGTGCATCCTGATGCCGCTGGTCGCGGTTCATTTCGCTGCCATTGTAAGCAGAGGAAGCCGCGCTTGCGACACCTGTAGCGGCAGCAGAGCTTGCGCCGTTGACCAAATCCGCAATCAATCCGGAGACCCACGAGGTAAGGTTGCTCCACATACCGGCAATGCCGTTGATGATGGCCTGCACGATGTTCTCGCCGATGTGGCCGAACTCGTTCATGTTGCCATCCCAGACACCCACAAGCTTGGCAATACAGGCAAGAGCCGCTTCGGCCAGATTTTCAAGGCTGCGGATAATGCCGTCCACCAGCGTGGTCAGCATGGCAGCACCACATTTGAGAACATCCGGCAGATGTGCGATCATGGCAGCCGCGAACTTGGCAATCAGTCCGGCTGCCGATGTGATGAGCATGGGCAGGCTGGCAGTGATGCCGGTGATGAGGCTCTCAACGCACTGGACGCCCTTGTCTATGATCTCATCGGCATGGTCGCCAAGGTAGGTTACAAGCTCCGAGATAATGCGGGCCGCACAAACGATCAACTCCGGCAAGTTGTCGATAATGCCTTGCACCAGGGCTGCAACCACCTCACCCGCAGTGTCCAGCATAGCGGGCATGGCGTTGGTCAGGCTCTGGGTCAGCCGGGTAATGATCTCCACCCCGGTGGACATCAGTCCGGGCAGCTGCGCCGTAATCCCTGCAGCAAGGTCAGAGATGATCTCTCCGGCTGCAGCCAGCATGGCCTCAGGGCCGCCCTCAGACAGGGCCGTTGTAAGCGTGCTGATGCAGTCTGTGCCCCACTTGACCACATCGGTCAGAGCGGGTTCCAGGTTTTCATAGATAGACAGCTGCAGCCCTTCAAAGGCGGACTGCAAAATTGTGACAGCGCCGTCCAGATTGTCGATCTGGGTCTCAGCCATTTTCTGCATGGCTCCATCGGCGTTGTCGATTTGAGCTGCCAGCGTATCCCACTGCTCACCCTGCGCCGCCAGCAGGCCGTTGACAGCGGCCAGGTCCGTTTTGTTGAACAGTGTACTGATGATGCTGTCCTTCTGCCCCTGGGTCATGCCGTCCATGGCGGTGTTCAGATCGCCAAGGATCTCGTTCAGTCCACGCATGTTGCCCTGGGTATCGTAGACACTGACCTTGAGCTTCTGCAGCATCTTGGATGCAGTATCTGTGGGGGACTGAAGCGACAGGATTGTGTTGCGCAGGGCTGTACCGCCTTCGGCACCTTTAACGCCAACGTTTGCCAACAGGCCCAGGGCTGTGGTCAGCTCGGTGGTACCGCCCTTGAGGTTGGCTGCGGTGCCGCCTACGGTCAGGATGGCATCTCCCAGCTGGGACACACTGGCATTGGCTTTGCTGGATGCCATGGCCAGCTTATCGCCGAATGCGTCCACGTTGTCCTTCGTGGCTTCGATGTTCAGTGCTGCCATGGCGTCTGTAACCATGTCTGATGCGGATGCAAGATCCATACTGCCAGCCGCAGCCAGGTTCAGCACGCTGGGCAGCACCTCGGCGGCCTTGTCGGCATCGTAACCGGCCAGCGCCAGATAGTTCAGCGCTTCGGCAGCTTCCGTGGCGCTGAATTTTGTAGCGCTGCCCATATCTTTGGCAACCTT
Organism: Bacteroides sp. CAG:545; assembly: GCA_963646665.1. Taxonomy (GTDB): domain Bacteria; phylum Bacillota; class Clostridia; order Oscillospirales; family Ruminococcaceae; genus Faecalibacterium. The sequence goes on along the minus strand of CAVIXY010000016.1, from coordinate 26,221 downwards.
TGACAGGTCGGAGATTTGATCCACCGTAGTGCCCATGGTGGCGGCCACCTGGGACATGGCCTTGTCAAAGCTCATGCCTACGCTGACCGAGGACTGCGCCAGTCCGGTCAGCTTGCTCCCGGCGGTCTTAACCAGGTCGGAGATCAGATTTCCGGCGGCAACGGTCATGCTGGAAATGCCGTTTTTAACACCGCTGGTGTCCAGCTTGGTATCACCGGTAATGGAAAAATCAAATGCCACTCTGTGTCCACCTCTCTCCATTCAAAAAGAGCGCGGGCACAAAGGGCACAGGCTGTTATAACGTGATCTCTACTTCCCGGCGGCAGGCCGGATTTTTGCATTTGACCCAGATGCCTTTTGCGTTGGCGTCCGGGATGGCCCACACGGGCAGCGCCCGGCCGCAATAGGGGCAGGGCACCGGGGTGCGGTGCTCAACGGAAGCGGTCAAAGAACTGCTCGTTGTGTTCGGCCAGGGTGACGGCATGTCTGGCACCTCCCTTTACCTCGGGCGGGAGGGCAAACACCTCCCGCATTTCTTCGTAGCGTTTCCGCTCGTTGGGGGCCAGCTCGGTCAGATCTGCCGTGCGCCAATGCAGGATGCGGGAGAACAGACAGTCCTCCGGCAGGCCCCGCAGCAGGGCCTTGAACCGCCACCAGTGAATGCGGGCGGTGGTCAGGTCGATGCCGTAGACCTGCTGGAATGCCGCCACGATGTAGGGGGCATCCGTCTTGTAGTCCAACGCAATGACGTCCGGGCCAGAGGACCTGCTGCCGCTGCCGGTGGGTTCTTCGCCGCCGCCCAGGTAAAAATCCAGCAGGGCGCGGTAGGCGTCTGGAAGCTGCTGCAGACCCCAGATGCCGTCTTTGTAAAAGCGCTGGCAGGCGTCCTCCGCAAAGGGCAGCGGATCAGCGTCCGGCACGCCGCGTGCATAGGCGTTGGCCAGCCAGACCATAGGCCGGAAGTCCGGGTCGATGTCCCGCCCGGCCCATGTCGTGGGCAGCGGCTCCAGCAGCAGGTCAGCCATTGTCCAGTGCCGCCAGCTCGGCCAGCAGCTGCTCACGGCGGGCAGCCTTGTCCACGCGCTCCACCATCCGGGCGGCAGCCGGACGCGCGGCGGTATCTGCAGCCTGTGCGGCGTTCATAGCGCCTTCCTGCTCCGGCAGGTTCATCATGCCATAGGGCGTGCGCTGGGGGTAACGGATGACGGGCTTTGCCTTGCCGTGCTTTTCCTGCGCCCTGCGCTGGGCGCGGTTCTGGGGTGCGGCAGGGGCGCGCAGAGCGGCCATCATGGTGTTCTCCAGCTCGTTCATCACGCGCTGGCAGGCGACAAAGTCGTTGCCGTCCAGGCCCAGGCGGACGGATGCGCCTTCGCCCAGCACGCCGTCCAGATAGTCCATCACCAGGCGGCACTGGCCCCGCAGCATGTCGCCCAAACGTTCATGCGGGCGGCTGTGTTCCGCTTCCGATGCGCGCTGCATAGCTGCATAGGCTGCGTCTGCGCGGTCCAGGTCGGCTGCGTTCAGCGGAGAAAAATCAAAGGACTGACCACAAAGAATCATAAAAAATGCCTCCTATAAAATGCGCCCCTGCCGGGTGACAGGGGCGGTATGGATTGTTTATCAGGCCTTTGCGGCCTTGCCGGTCTGGGCGGCCTGCGTCTCGGCTGCCACGGCGGTGAGGTAGTCCAGCTCGTCCGGGGTGCCGCTGCCCTTGACATCGGCGGCGAAGGTGGCGGCTGCAGAAGCGCTGCCGCCCACGTCACTGGTCACGATCAGGGCGGCTTTGCCCTTCTCGCCCTTGCCGGTGCGCACGCTGAAGTAGACGTAAGGCACCACCACGCTCTGGCCCGCGCCGTACTTGATCCGGTGGCTCAGCAGGAAATCCTGGAAATCATCGCCCACGCAGCGGTCGCCGTTGATGGCCAGGGTGCGCTGGGTCTCGCCCTTCACGGTTGTGGTTCCGGTGCGGATGTAAGTGGTGTCGGAGGTGGTGGCGTTCAGGGAGCCGGAGTGCTCCTTGACGTGATCGGCACAGACGGTCCAGGTGGACAGCTTGTCCTTCGTGTCCGCCGGGCGGCAGATGGCGAAGATGAAGTCATCCGTGTTCTCGGGGCCGGTGTAGTCGGCACTCGGCTCAATGCCTTTCATGGTCTTGAGCGCGGCCAGCGTTTCAGCAATGGTCATAGTGAAAGCTCCTTTCAGAAAAACGATTGATAATACTGCAGCCGGAGCTGCATCTGCATCCGGCAGCTCCCGGCGGCACTGGTGACGATGTAGCCGGTGGAAGTTACGGCAACGTGCTTGGCCGTTTTGCCGTGGCCGCAGCCGGAAAGGTCCGGCAGGCTGCCCCGCAGGTCCTGCTGCCACACCCAGTCGGTCAGATGCTCAAAAAAGCCGCTGTTCTGCGCCGCGATGGCACCGGCCTCGTCATAGTCCCGGCGGGAGACGAACAGGAAATTGCGGGCCATGTCCTGGCCGGAAAAATAGACAGCGCCCTGGGCCGGTTCGCCGGGGCTGTCCTCGATGGAAAAGGCGGTGGATTCTTCGTCCAGGCCCGCAATGCGGAAGGCCGCGCCGGTCTCGGCCTGCTCTTCGGCAATGAGCGGGCAGGTCTTGAGCCATGCCCGCAGGGCCTCGATAATGGGTCTTGCCGGTTCGCTCATTTGCTCCCTCCCAGAAACTGCTTTGCAGCGTCATGGGCGAACTTTTCCAGTTCGTCCTTGTGGTCGGCAATGGCCCGCTGGCCCCAATAGGAGCCGCGCAGGCCGTTGTCCCCGTGCAGCCCCTCGCCCTGCTCATGCAGGTAATACTGCTTGCGGGCATATGGTGTGTTATACACCAGCAGGCCATTCTTGAAGTCCGATGCCTGGTTGACGCTGTTTTTCAGCGTGCCGGTAGCAAAGGGCACATAGGGGTCTACTGTTGCAGCGACTTTTTGCGAAAATGCGTACTGGGTTTTGGCAATGCCTGCGTCCATGTCGGCCTGGAAGCCGGGCCGGAACTGCACTTTAAAATCAAAGACAGGTACGCTCACATTCTCAGCTCCCTTCTACGTGCCAGTGCGGCAGCAGCGGTTCCCGGTTGTCGGAGACTGCTGCCACCGTGCAGCAGGTGTGGGTCTTTTCCAGCCGGGCATACTGCTCGGCGGTCAGGCTCTGCACCGCCCCCTGCAACAGCTTCCAGCCCCGTTTCAGGGTCCAGTGCTGCTGCTTCTCGGCGGCAGGCAGGGCCGCCCACTGCGCATAGGGCAGATAGCCCTGCGTGCACGCGTTGGCCGGGATGCGGACGTGGATGGTGCGTTCCGGGTCCCTGCTGGTGCCACTGCCGGAGGTGGACAGCCGCTCCCGCCAGCTGCAGACCGGGAGCACCCGGCACACCGGGGTGTCTGCCTCGGTGGCGGTGTCATGGAGCAGCAGCACCACAGTAACGGGCGTCTGCATCAGTCAAGCCCCCTGTACAGCAGATTGTGCGGGTCATTGCCCAGCGCGGTGCGGAGGATCTCAGCCGCTTCCTGCCGGGTGGCGGCACTCATGCTGGTGCCGCTGCCGAAGGTCACGGCATAGCCATCGTTGGACACGCTCTGTGCCCCCGGTGCGGCACCCACAGCCGCCTGAGCGGCCAGCAGGTCAATGATCTGGCAGCAGGCGTCCGCCAGCATCTGGCGGCAGCTCTCGCACCCGGCGGCATGGGCTTCCGCCCTGCCGAAGGTGGCGCTGTCGATGAGCCGGGACGCCCGGCTGCACAGCAGCGCAAAAGCCTGTTCCGGCACCGCGCCGCCGGTGTCGGAGTATTCACGGTATGTACAGTACAGCATGGGGGCCTCCTCAGGTATGGCTCTTGACCAGGATGGTCTGGGCCTTGGTGACCTTGTGGGCATAGATCTTGCGGCCCTGCACGGCGCAGGCACCAATAAAGGTGCCGCTGCCCTTCAGGTCGTTGACGGCCACCGGCTCGGTCCACTCCTCAATGCGGGTGAACCAGTTGGGGTGGCCTGCGATGAAGTCCACCTTCTCGCCCAGGGTGCTGTCCTCGAACACGGTGTAGCCTGCCACGCGGCCCACGGCACCGGTCTGCACTACGGCATCGCCCAGGTCGGACGCCTTGACAAACTCCGGGCTTTTCAGCAGCAGCGCATAGGTGGCGGGAGCCACCAGCAGCCAGCGGCCATCCGTGGGCACATGTGCTTCGGACTGCTGGGTGCGGGCATCCACAATGGCTTCGTAGATGGTGCTCTTGGTCAGAGCGGCAGTGCTTTCCAGCGCCGTGCCGCCGGACACCAGCTCTGCCGAGGCGTCCTGCTCCATCTGCAGAGCCAGAGAATAACCGGCACTGTCCAGACGGTCAGCCACCAGCTTGCCGGGCACACTTTCGGCGTCAAAGCCGTCAATCAGCTCGTTCACAGCCTTGTCCTTGTCGATGTTCACGGTCAGATAGCTGGTATCGCCGTGGGTCATGGCAGTGCCGGTTTTCTTGTTGTAGTCGGCAACAACCACCTCGGTGTCGCGCACGGGCACCTTGACGGCACCCGCCTTGGGGCTGCCCTCGTAACGGTTGTTACAGATGACGCCCACGCGCTTGACGATGGTCGCGCGCAGCTTGGCGTCTACCAGCTCAGAATAACGTTCTCTTGCGGTATGAGGCATAACGATTCATCCTTTCTCAGATCTTGATGGTGGGGTTCATGGCTTTGAAGGAAGCTTCCACCGGGTCGGTGTCATCCTCGCCGTGCATGGGGTCGCCATGCTCGGCACCGGTGGAGTAAGTGCCCGCGCCTCTTTCGGCTTCGCCAAAGGCCCAGGGGTTGGCCTTGGCAGCATCGTCCAGAGCCTTGGCAATATCGGTGGTGCGGTCCTTGGAGCCTTTCAGGGCGTCCACATCCAGCAGGGCGCGCACCGCCTTGACGCTGCGGCCCTTTTTGCCAAGGATGGCAGTGTTCAGGGCATTGTCAAAGGCAAAGCCGTCCGCCTGGGCCTTCATATCGGCCTGCAGCCTGGCCAGCTCGGTCTCGTATTCCTCGGGCTTCTTCTTGCCTTCAAAGGCTTTCAGGCCGTCCTGGGCGGTCTTGAGCTGGGCGTTCGCATTGTCCAGCTGGGTCTGCAAGGCTGCTGCAGCGGACTTCTCCCGGTTGATGTCCTCGCCGTTGGCCTGCATGATCCAGTTCAGCTGTTCCTCGGTGATGCCGGGGATCTGTTTCTTCACATCTTCACGTTTCATGGTGGAAAGCTCCTTTCAGTTTGTGTGACCACAGTTTTTTACACTGTTCGCTGTCAGTTTCCGGTCTTGGGCGGGGTACGCGCCGCCCTCCGCATGGCACCGTTTGCAGGGATCGAACCTGCCGCTTCCGGTTTTGGAGACCGGCGCTCTTCCAACATGAGCTAAAACGGCATGAAAAAACCACTGTTGTGCCTTTTGAAGGGCATACAGTGGTTAAAATGGGGGATTTTAGTGAGTGTTCTGCTAATTTTGGGCAAAAGAAAACCACGGTGCGTGTGCATCGTGGTTCAGTTGATGATTTCGGCGGTCTTTCCTGTAAAGTCATGCTCTCCGGCGATTGCCATTCGCGGACCGATGTCATGTGCCTTAATGCGAGGATAAACAACACCGTCGATTTTTACAGCCTTCCCGGGAACGATAAAAAGCTGGTTGGAAGGAAAAGCGTCAAATTTCAGTGTGGTGAATCCACAGAAGGCATCACTTTCAATGATTTTCATTTCTTTCCCTCCAATTCTTCCAATAGATTTTTGTAATACTCAAGCTGCTGTTTCGTCAGTTCAGTTTCTTCTACTGGTATTTTATACTTTTCAGCGACATTTATCAAGTGCTCTTTTGCATCAATCTCGTTCAGCGCAGTCCGGATGTCTATGGGCTTGTCATCGTTCATTCCGCGTCGGTTCTGCCAGAAATGATGCGTTTCTTCCAGAACATCTGAAATCGTTGCGTCAGAACGGAACATGATAACATCACCGACCTGCAAAGCGGTCGCACCCTGTTTTTGCAGATGCTCCTCAACATCGGGAGTACCGCGCAGAACAAGTCCACCAACACGTTTAATGGGGTTCGTCAGCTTGTTGTAAGTGGCCTGCGAAATGACTTTTGTGCCTTCAGCGGTGGTTTTTTGGTGCGTATATCCGGTTTTGCGGGTCATTTCAACAGGCTGTTTGCTCTTTGCCGCCCAGCTTGCCTTACTGGCTTCGCTCCGCCCGAACTTCGGCACGCTGGTGCGGGCGCTGTCCACACGGCTGCCGGTGGCCGTGGTAAACTCGCTCAGGCTCTGGCGGGCCGCTTTCAGGCGCACGGCGCTGTCGGTGGTGTCCACCCCGGCTTCCATCTCGGCCAGATACCGTTTTTTCCATTTGCGTACATTGCGCTCTCTGGCCCGCTGCATCTGGCTGATCTCGTACTGGGTGTACATCTTGCCGTTGTACTCAATGTTCCGGGCGTTCAGGGCTTCCAGCTCTTCCTGCGTCCAGGCAGGGGCATCACCCAGTTCCGGGAACACGGCAAAGAAGGTGTGACGGCAGTTCCAGCCACACAAGCCTGCGCCGGTGCCGTAGCCGGTGGCGGCCTCGAAATCCGGGTAATGCTTGCCCAGATAGTCCACAGCGCCGCCCCTGTGGAAGCGCCTGCCCTGCCACTCGGCGTGGGAAGGGCGTGCCCCGCCGTGTGCGGTCGTCTCGAAAAATTCCACGCCCATCTCATCGGCCCGGGCCACCTGCAGCTTGCCTGCGGTCTGATTCACGCCAGTCAGAACTGCTCTGCGCGCGGCAACCTCGATGCTGTCCTGATGCCCGCTGGGGTATGTGACCATGGGCAGATCATCCGCAAGGCTGTCCACGGCCTGCTTGACGGCGGTTTTATAGTCAAAGGCACCCGTGGACACCTTGCCCCAGGCAGCGTCCAGGGTGCGCTCGAAGGCCCCTGTGACGGTGTTGGCTGTGGTGGCGGTCAGGTTCTGCCAGGTGCCGCAGGTCTGCTTCGCCCCGGCGGTGAGTAGATTGTTCAGGGCTGCGCTCTCTTCAAAGGGCGTGGGTTCCTTGCCGTAGTGGTAGTAGATGGCGTCCTCGCGCTCCATGGCTTCGGTGGCGGCCTGCTGCAGCAGTTTTCGGATGGTGCTCTCACTCTTCCCGGAGTACCGGGCCAGCAGCTTCACCACATCCTCTCGGAAGGCTTCGGTCTGCTGGTAGCGCCACAGCTGCCAGTTGGCGGTGGGAGTCACAGCATCCATTTTGGCAATGCGCCGGGCAGCGTCCTGCAGAATGGAATCCTCCACGGTCTGCCACAGGGCCACGAAGGCATCCGGCATGGCATCAAGGTAGCTCGGCGGCAGCATCAGGCACCCCCGCCGAAGGTGATCTGCTCTTCGGTCTGGCTGTCCGCCTTGGCTTCCGCCGTCCACTGGTGAGCTTCATCCTCGCTCAGGCCGTACCGGGCGGCCAGATACCGGCAGCGGGGCACAAGGCCTGCCAGAGCATCTTCCCGCAGCTGGGCGGTGCGCTCCTGCTCGCTGACGATGTAGCTGTCATCCCAGTTCACGGAGATGCTGGTGTCCGGGTCAACGTTCTCACCCAGCAGATTCTTTGCCGCCCACAGGATGGCCCGCAGAATGCCGATCAGCGCCGTTTCGATAGGGATCTGATTTTTGTTTGCGCTCTGCACAAGGTCCTGTCGGCTGCCGGTGTATTCGGTGGCGGTGGCCACCTTGCCCAGCTCAAAGCTGTACCGGTGGCAGCCCAGCCCGCACTTGAAGCTGAACAGGTTCAGCATGTCCTGCACAGCCTGATGGTTGGCTTCGGTGCGCAGGTCCGGGTTGTATTCGTGCCACTCGGGTGTCTCGTCCAGACTGCCTTCCCGGCTCGGCAGCGGGAAGAACTGCTGCACGCCCATGTCGTCCGGCGGGATGCTGCGGGGCTTGCCGTCCTCGTCGATCACCGTCCTGCACAGGCTGCGGTCGTAAAAGATCTTCTTGCCGCCCAGGAAAAGATCCTGCCGGTAGTTGTCAAAGGCCAGGTCCACGCCCTGGGCAGCATCCAAGGCATCGGCAAACACGGCCATGCCCAGGCCTGCCCCGCCGTCAATGTTCTTCTCGATGGCCGGGGAGAACAGGCTGAACCAGGGCGGAGAGCCTTCCGGCTGCAGTTCGGTCATGGTTCCGGCAGGCGCTTTGCGGGGCGCAAAAATGGGCTTGCCGTCCGCCCCTTCGGTCATGGCGAACCATTCGTTGGTCACGGTGTATCGGCCATCCCGGCGGGTATGGGTCTGCAGATAGGCACAGGGCTTGCCGTCCATCAGGCATTCCGACACAAAGGCAGCTTCGGTCACAATACCGCGCTCCACCCGCAGTGGGATGATGCAGGAGGCCGGGTCATAATCCAGCACGATGCGGGCGTCCGGGTTCGCTTCCAGCTGTCCGTCCTGTGTGCCGGTGACGCCTTCCACGCTCAGCACAAAGGCCCCCGTGCCGGACCAGTATGCCTTTTCCACCAGGCGGTTGGCGTGCTCCCAGAAGTGCAGCTGCCGCAAAAGCCCCCCGGTCTGCTGCTCGTTGCTACCCAGCAGGTAGGCGGCGGTGTCTGCATCGCCGATCTGGAAGGTGGTCTTGTCGTTCAGCAGCAGGCTGGCCCAGTCCTCGCATACACGCTTGGGCATCCGCAGAGAAGCCCGCCTGCGGGTGTGCTCGCCGTCCTCCCGCTTGAACCGGACGCCGTGCACCCCGGGCACATAGCCCTGCCACCACTGCCGCCAGGTCTCAATGCGGCTGTAGTAGGAGGTGTCCAGCTGCAGATTTTTGGTTTTGTTCAGGTATTCGATAAAAGCAGCAACGTTCATCTTGCAGTCAGTCTCCTGTAGTCGCGCTCAATGGTGTATTCAAAGGCGTCCAGTGTGTCAATGTCGGTGGTGCCGTCATCCAGACGCTCATCAATGCCGGGGTGCTTCTGGCTCCACAGGGCGGCAGCCAGCGCGTCCCGCAGGGTGGCGGCTTCCGGCATATACCAAAAGCGCCCGCCGCCCATGAGAATGGACGTCAGGCGGATGCGGTCAATGATCCGAATTTTTGCGCTGTTGTTTACCCTGTCAGCCAGCCAGCTCAGCGGGCAGGCCCGCAGCCGGGAACGGATGTGGTTGATCAGCGTCTGCTCGGCGCTGTCGCAGAACATGTAGTGAATCTCGCCGTACCGTGCGAACACGGCCAGGCAGAAGGTGATCAGCTGGTCGGCCAGGTAGTCGGCATCCTGATTGTGGGGGTCTACCCGCATGGATACCAGTCCCACCACACCGGAGTAATACGGCAGAATGCCGGTGGCCACAAAGGCGTGCCAGGAGCCATTGCCGCCGAAGTCCACCCCAATGTGCACACGCCACGGCCTGCAGGGCTTGTCTGCGGGCCAGAGAAAGCGCTTGTCCCCGGCGGCAATGCTGTCCGCAAACGGGCGGTAGATGATGCCGCCTGCAGCAGCCCACTGCCCCAGAATGAACCGGTTGTAGTAGACCGTGCCCGCATACTCTTTTTTGAGCTGCGCCACGAACTCCGGCGGCAGAGTGGGGTTATCGTCTATGGTGTAGGCTTGACAGTAGATGTCGGCATCGCTGTCGAGGAAGCGCTTGAACCAGTGCTGGGGGTTGTCCGGGTTGCAGGTGCCGTCAAAATGGCTGTGCGGGCAGCTCAGGCGGCTCTTGAGCATCTGGAACACACCTTCGTCCCATGTGGTGATCTCATCCCCATAGGCATACTCAAAGGCAGCGCCCTGAATGCGGGCAATGTGCTTTTTGTTATCCGCGCCCAGCACGTAGACCTTGCGGCCAAACAGCTGCACCACGTTGCCTGCAGCGGAGGTGCGCACCACACCAACCAGTTCCGGCCCCCAGAGGGCGCGCATGGGTTCCAGCACGTTGCGCTCCAGAGTGCCCAGGGTGTTGCCCAGCATGACCAGCAGGCCCTCGTCCCGGGCTGCCAGAATGCGCTGCGGAATGGTGACGGCACAGTCCAGATAGGTCTTGCCGGAGCGGGTGGCCCCGGTCTTGATGTTCCAGCGGTGGCTGCAGTTGTGCAGGAACTCCTGCTGAAACTCAGTCAATGGCACTGTCCACACCTCCCAGCAGCTCCCGGGCCTTGGCCAGTGCATCGGCTGCGGGGTCCTCCTGCGGGGTTTCCTCGCCCAGCATCTTCAGCAGCACATTGGCTGCCTGCGGATCGCCTTTCTTGGCTCGGGCAGTGATGCCCTTGATCACGGCCATCTGATTGTCGATGTCCTCCGGGTCCACGGCATCCCGCAGCAGAGCGTTCACGCTGCGGCGGTCGGTCTCCGGCAGGGCCAGATAGTAGTCCGCCGCTTCCCGCATGGAGCGCTTGCGGCGGCGGGCCGCACCGGAGGCAATGCCGCCCTTTTCCTGAATTGTCCTTTGTTCATCCTTTGTTCGCTGGTCCAGCGGCACAAGGTTTTTGTATCCATCTTCACGCGGCACGTCACCACCTCTCTTGCGTGCAAAATAAAAGCCGCCCATGCGGACGGCTCAGAAATAGCAAAGAGACCCGGCTGGTACATTCAGGCTGTTGGTCGGTAAAAGTGTGTTCCCCTGTTGCAGCCGGGCAGCACAAAGCCCGCAGGGGAAGGAAGTAAGGGAACCTTTCCTGCGGGTCTTGGCAGTTTAATTGTATCGCGTTTTGGAGGTGTTGAAAAGATGCTTTTTAGTGCTTTTCAGTGCTGTCTTTGATCTCCAGTTGGGCGATGGCGGCATGGTGGCGGGCGTAGATCCGGCGCTTTGTCATGCGGACATGAACGGCGATCTTGTCCCAGCCTTCCAGCAGGAGATACCGCCGGAACAGGATCATGAAGTCCACCTCATCGCTCAGCTGGCTGAACACCCCCATGATCTCGGCCCGGATGGCATCGCAGACGGCAGACTGCGCTTCGGCTGCCCGGCGGGCCTCTTCGATGCGCTCCACACTGCGCGGCAGGGCCTGGCCGTCCCCGCTGCCGCCCGGGGCCGCCGTGTAGCGCGGGGTGGTGTGCCGTGCCTCGGCCTGCAGCGTTTCCAGCTCGTCCAGCCGCAGCTGCTCGAACCGCTTGGCCGACCGGTACCGCCACAGCCAGGCCTTTTTTTCTTCGTAGGTCATTTACAGCTCCTCCACCCGGACGAACACCCCGCAGGGGTCTGCCCAGAACTTTTCTACGATCTCGCTGCACACCTGGGCGTCATCGGCCCAGAAGTGCAGGCGGGTCATCTCATCCTTGAGGGCCTTTTCCAAGTTGTCGGTGTCCGGCTTGCTGGTGCGCCAGGCACCGTTCTTCCGGCCCTCGGTGGGGAAGCACCACTTGACCAGCAGGCGCACCGGCCTGCCTGCGGGGATGGGCTTTGCCGGCGCATGGAGTGCCAGATGCGCATGGAGCTTGGCACGGGCGGCCTTGAGTTCTGGGCTGTCATGCAGCACGGCGTGGGGTTTGCCGCCCTTCATGTAAGCGTGCAGCTGCTTATCGTTATGGGTAGTGGTGGGCGGCTGCATGGGAATAAAGAATTGCGTGTACATGGGGTTCACCTCGTTTTTCTTTTTTCTTTTTGCGCCAACGTGATGGGGAGGGTCTCCCGGATGGATGGGGGCTGTGCACGCCCCATCCTCCGGGATCCCCATCACAACACGGACGGATTATGCTATTATATATATATATATATAGGCATTTTCCGTCCCGAATCCGTAGGAAAATGCGGCATTTTCCGAAATCCGTAAAGCGGAAGCGGACGGAAGATGCCGGCATTTTACTGCTTTTGTACTTTGTGTAAAGCGAAATATTGCAAGTTGTAATCAACCGGAACTGCCCGGCTCCTTACGGCCAACATCAGAGCCATCAATCCAATAGCCGCCGTCCGCTTTCAGACGTCTGCGCACGGTGTCCGGTTTCAGGCTCATGTACTCTGCCATGGAATAGACGGTTACTTTACCATCCATCATGCAGGCTTCAAAAGCTGTGGACAATTCAGAGGACTTGTCCTTTGCCAGCTTTTCTCGGTTGCCCCAGCGCTTTTCTGCGCCGCGCACAGCCATGCCCTTGAACTCTCCATCCGGCTGCAGATCTTCCAACAGACCGGAATCCGGCTTGTGCACAGGGTAATCGAACCACAGGTTCACCGGGTCAAAGCGGGCGAACTCGCGCAGAGTGCCCTCGATGCGCCAGGCAGTCATGCCATCGGCCCGTTTCTGGGCAGCAGCAACCTCCGCGTCAATGGCCCGCAGGTCCGCCAGACCAAGGCATTCTTTTGCCACGGCCAGCATCCGGCTTTTACTCAGCACATCGTCCGGGCTGTAGGCATCGGCATGGCCGCGCCTGTCCAGCATTGCCTTGATGACCCGGCGGGCCGCCTTATTGCGCAGCTGCTCCCGGATGGCGTCCGTGGGCGTCAGCTCGGTCATGTCCAGCATGGCGTCCGGGTCACGGGCGAACACGCCGGACCCGCTGGCACGGTCCATGCTGCGCTTGCCGCCCTGGGCACCTTTGCTGTGGTGGTGGCAGTAGATCACAGCGCAGTCCAGCGCACGGCACACAAGGTCGAACTGGTTGCAGAATTTGGCCATTTGGTCGGCGCTGTTCTCATCGCCGGTGATCACTTTATAAATAGGGTCCAGCACCACGGCCAGATAGCCCTTTTTCTGGGCGCGGCGGATGAGTTTGGGGGCCAGCTTATCCATGGGCACCGAGGCTCCGCGCAGGTTCCAGATATCAATGTTTTTCAGGTTCTCCGGCGGCAGGCCCATGGCGGTGTACACATCCTTGAAGCGGTGCAGGCAGGACGCCCGGTCCAACTCCAGGTTGATATACAGCACCTTGCCCTGTGCGCAGGAGAACTGGCCCAGCCACGGCTTGCCCTCGGCAATGGCAATGCACAGCTCGATGAGGGCAAAGCTCTTGCCGGCTTTGCTGGGGCCTGCCAGCAGCATCTTGTGGCCCTTGCGCAGCACCCCGAAAATGAGCGGGTCGGCCAGCGGGGGCAGGTGTTCCCAGTCCGCTGCGAGATTCTCGGTGTCCGGCAGATCGTCCGTCTCCGATTCCAGCCAGTCTACCCATTCGTCCCAGCAGCTTTTGCCGAAATTGGTTTCCAGCAGCACCTGCCGCTTGTCACCGCGCGGGATGCCGGGCATCCGGGAAAGACGGGACGGGTTGCGGTTCTGCTGGTCGAGAGTCAGGCCTTTTTTCTGGCAGGCGGCGTAGAGGTAATCCACTCGCTTGCGGTACTCGGTGTAGTCCGGAGCATCCACCTTGACGATGGCGTGGACGCTCTTACCGCCGGAGTACACCAGCGCGGCGCAGGGCAGCTCCAGCTGCTTGATGATGGCCTGCTGCTTGCCCAGCTCCATGTTGTCGCACTCCACAAGGGCATAGCGGTAGGCGGTGATGTTGGCATCCTTGCGGCCGGTGCCGTCCACCGGGTTGAAGCAGATCCAGGCACCCGCCTCCGGGTCGCAGTCGCCCACGACCTTACCGATGTCTCCGCCGCAGGCATCCAGTTCCGCAATGAGCTGCCCGGCAGTGCGTGTCCAGCTGCCTTTGGAAGGGCGGCGTTTGTCAGCGGCCAGGAAGCTCTCGGTAACATAGGCCACGTATTCGTCCTCCTCAAACAGGGCCTGCAGGTAGCGCTTGAGCTGCTCAGCGGGGTGCCACTCTTCGGGCAGGGCCAGTTCGTGGGCTTCTACCCAGCGGGGGTCTACCAGCTGTCCATCCGCGTGAAAAGGCCCGGAGGAGATGTCGTCATTCCAGTCCAGGGCGTGCCCGGCGGGGCCGCCCCATCCGCTGGAGTAAGCCAGCTGAAAGATACTGCCTGCCGTGACAGGGCTGCCTCCGCCGCCGTGAAAGCCGGCCCACTTTTTGGTGCACTCTCCTTTGTGGTAGCGTCCCGCGTCCCGGGTACTCCACTGTTCCCAGACTGTCACCGGTAGGCCGGAATCCTTCAGGGCCATGCCCACCATGAGCCACTCATCATAGGTCAGGGCGGACGGGCTGAGAAAGTCCAGCGCTTCTTTGAGTTCATTCGCATTGTCCATTCACGTTACCATCCAATAAAAGGGCTGTCCGATGCGGCAGGCGGCTCTGCAGCAGGGGTATAGGTCCGGGGATTCACGCCCTTGGGCACGCTGCGCCAACCCTGGGCTGCAATGCGGTCGATCATATGGCGGGCGGCTTCAAAGCTCCAGGTGCCCACATGCTGGAAGCCGTATTTTTCCAGGCAGCGGATCTGCTTGGGCGTGGTTAGGCCTTCGTCCCGGCGCTTGTTCAGGCGATCCAGCAGCAGAGCGGCCTTGCCGGCGCTTTCCACTGCGTCCGGCAGAATGCCCAGTTTTTCCAGTGCAGCGGTCTGCTGTTCGCTGGGCGGGCCGGCTTCCCAGCCAAAGGCGGGAACGTATCCGGCCAGATCCTCGGCCTGAATGCTCATTTCGTACTGCAGCGGGTCTACCAGCTTTGCCTTTTTGCGGCGCTGCTCTTCCAGCTGCTTGGCAAGGGCTTCTTCCCGCTGGGCCACCACGTCCTCGCTGGCCTGGGCGGCAGCTTCCTCGATGTCCTCCGGGCAGCCGGTCTCAGCCAGATGTTCGGTCATCTGCCGGGCCACGGCACGATCCTCGCACACAAGGTCTGCCGGGCGGCACAGCTCGTGCTTGTCGGTCATCCACAAGAAGTCCAGCAAAAGCAGGTCGGTCTTGCCCGGAGAGAGGCGGGTGCCGCGCCCTACCATCTGGCTGTACAAGCTGCGCACCTTGGTGGGCCGTAGCACCACCACACAGTCCACGGAGGGGCAGTCCCAGCCTTCGGTGAGTAGCATGGAATTGCACAGCACATTGTACCTGCCGGCATCGAAGTCCGCCAGCACCTCTTTGCGGTCAGCGCTCTGGCCGTTGACCTCGGCGGCCCGGAAGCCGTGGGCGTTCAGCAGGTCGCGGAACTTCTGGCTGGTCTTGATCAGCGGCAGGAATACCACGGTTTTGCGGCCCTTGCAGCGGTCGGCCATTTCGGCGGCGATCTGCTCCAGATAGGGGTCCAGCGCAGTGCCCAGGTCGCCCACGGCGTAGTCGCCGCCGCTCATGGTCACGGATGTAATATCCAGCTTGAGCGGGATGGTCTGGGCCATGATCCTGCACAGGTAGCCCTCCTTGATGGCATCGGTCAGTTTGTACTCAAAGGCCAGACTGTCGAACACCTCGCCGAGGTTGCGCATGTCGCCGCGGTCGGGCGTGGCGGTGACACCCAGTACCTTGGCACCGCTGAAATGGTCCAGGATACGGCGGTAGCCGTCCGTGATGGCGTGGTGGGCCTCGTCAATGATGATGGTGCCGAAATAGTCCTGCGGAAAGCGTTCCAGCCGGGCAGTGCGCTGCAGGGTCTGCACGCTGCCCACCACCACCCGGAACCAGCTGTCCAGGCAGGTGGATTCGGCCTTTTCCACGGCGCTGACAAGGCCGGTGGAGCGCTGCAGCTTGTCGGCGGCCTGTTCCAGCAGTTCGCCCCGGTGGGCCAGGATCAGCACCCGGTCCCCGGCACGCACCTGATCGGCTGCTACCGATGCGAACACAATGGTTTTTCCGGTGCCGGTTGGCAGCACCAGCAGGGTTCGGGTGTGTCCGGCGTCCCACTCGGAGTGGATGCGGTCACGGGCCCGCTGCTGGTAGGGTCTCAGTTCCTGCCCCATCAGAATGCCCCCTGTGTCCAGCCCTGCGAGGGGGCTGCCTTGGGTTCCGGCGGCGGCAGGAAGCGCTGCACTTCGTTGCTCTCGCCTGCATCGCCGTTTTTCTTGGTATAATTGTGGATGCCCAGATGGCAGATACCCTTGGCACCTACGACCTCATTCCAGCGGGGGCGGAAGGTCTCGCCGCGCTTGCACTGGCCGATGCTCTCAAAGAATGCACCCAGCAGGCCCTGGGTCTTGGTGTGCAGATACAGGCGGTGGGTCACGGTGGTGTCACCCTTGGCCCCGCCATAAATGCGCAGGGTCAGTTTTGCCATGGAACAGGGCGGCAGCTTGTTACCGCCTTCATAGCGGGCACGCTCCATGCCGGTGACCTCAAAGGGGTAGTCCCCCTCCGGCAGAAGCACAAATTCCTGCTGCTCGTTGGTAACTTCGTCATCCCAGCCGAACGCGCGGCCATCGTTGTTCATGTCGTTCATAAATGCTTCTCCTTTATTATATAATGTACGTTAAAACGGCAGGTCACGGCTGTCCAGCACCATCTGCAGCACCTGCGGCCATGCAGCGATCAGGCAGCCCTCCACAAAATCCATGGGGTAGTCCTTGATGGGCATATCTTCCGGGAAATACCCGCGCCTGCCCACCACGCTCTGCAGTTCTTCGGGTGTCACGTTGTTGGCGCTCATGAGCGGGGCCAGTTTTTCCGGCACGCCCAGGGCAATCAGATCCGGCGTGAGCAGGGCCTTGGGCACCTCTTCACGGGGCGGCTCCTGCTGCGGAGTAGGCAGGATGTCGGCTTCCGGCTGGGGTTTCGGGGCCGGAGCCGGAGCGCGCTGCATGGGTGTCTGCGCCGCTGCCGGTGCGCAGCCGCCGGGCAGGCAATGTGCAATGCTGGCATACTCAAAAGGGATCTCGTCCGGCAGGTCAAAGCGGTTTTTGGCGTCCCAGCAGGCGTGGTGCGTGGTGTACAGCACCCGTTTGCCGCCGCTGGCCTTGTTCTTGGCGTTGGGGCTGCTGCCGGCCTTTTCCACCACGGTCTTGTAGTTGGCAAACAGCAGCATGTCGCACCACTCCCGCAGCAGCGGAGCCACCTGCTTGGAGGTTTTCATGCTCCAGCGGTCATAGCTGCCCACAGCGTCCGGCTGCTCAAACTTGGTGATGGCGGCATGGGCCAGCACCACCACGTTGTGGCCGGCATTCAGCACCTCTTCCAGCGCGTCCAGCAGCTTGCTGAACTCTTCCTTGGCGTAGGTGTAGCCCTTGCCGTAGCCAAAATCCTCAATGCCGTTGACCTTGGCACGGGCGCACACCGCCTCGATACACAGGCGCTCGGCCCAGTCCGCCGTGTCGATGACCAGCGTGCTGCAGGGTACATTGCCCTTGCGCACCTCGGCCACCTCATCCAGCAACATGGCCCAGCTGGTGGGCTGGGGCAGGCGGGCCACGTTCAGGCGCTTGGTGCCGCCCTCGGTGTCGATGAACACGGGATTCGGAAAGTGGGAGGCAAAGGTGCTTTTGCCGATGCCCTCCGGGCCGTACAGCACGGTTTTGACCGGCGCGGTCTGGATGCCGCTGGTGACTGCATACTTGCTCATTTAAAACGCTCCTTTCGTCCAGCTCCGAGGCTGGGGGGTCTCGGCGGGCGGCACGGCGTCCTTGACCATGCCGTCCTCAATGATGATCTGGCACTCGCTGCCGGTGGAAACGCGGGTGGCAATGGCCTGCAGGTGCTCGGCTTCCAGCCAGGCGGAGAACTCCTGCAGGGTGCCCAGGTCCATCTGTTCCAGCTTGTCCAACAGCACAAAGCCGCAGTCCGGGTTCAGCCGGCGCACGATGGCGGCGGCCACCCGCAGCTGATCGCTGCCGGACATATCCCGCCAGTGCTTGCCTTTGTAAGTAAGAACGCCATCCTCCACGCTCAGGCCCGGCAGCGGCAGGTCTGCCCCGTCCAGCAGGGCCATGCGCTCGGCACGCTTCTGGCTGATCTGCTCGGTGAGCTTGTCGTACTCGCTGGCGTACTGGGCGGCCTCGTCCTCGGCCCGGGATTTTTCCAGGTTGGCCCGCACCTTGCGGTTGGTCTCCTCAATGTCCCGGATGGAGGCTTCCAGCTCGGCGGTGGATTCGTCCTGCAACTGTGCAACGGTCTTTCTTGCAGTTTCCCGCTGGTTGAACAGCTTGGTGTGCTTGTCGTCCAGTTCTTCCCGCAGCTGCTCCAGTGCGGCAATGCGCTCCCGGGTGCGCTTCAGCTCGTCCACGCACTGCTGCAACTGCTGCTCAAGCTCTGCATACTGCGCCCGCAGGCGCTGGTTCTCACCGTTGCGGGCCAGAATGTCCTGCTGCTGGCGGATGAGATCGGAGGCGCTCACCGGTTCATCCGGGGCTTCCGGGTAGGAGATCATCTCCTCGGCAAAGTGCTTCTTCTGGGCGGCCAGCTGGCCGGTGAAGGTGCGCTTGTCGTACAGGCCCTTGATCTCCAGATCCCGGGTGTGCAGCTCGGCCCCAATGCCGATGATGCGCAGCAGAATGTCGGCCTTTTCCTTGTCGCTGGCATCCATGAAGCGGGGCAGGTCGAGGGCCAGCGGCTCCACAAAAGCGTTGAGCAGCTGCTGGCCGCTGCGGCGGCCCGTGGGGTCGGTGACGGTCAGGGCACTGTTTTTACCCTTGCGCTCCACCACCACGCCGTTGGACAGCGTGACCTTGAGGTGGGCAGGTGCCATGGAACTGTCCCGCTGGGCGGCATCCGGGCGGAAGCGTTCTCCGCCCAGTGCCCAGGCCAGAGCGTCCAGCACGCTGGTCTTGCCCTGGTTGTTGTTGCCGCCCACAAGGGTCAGCCCGGTGGGCGCAGGTGTGAGCGCAACGGCCTTGATGCGCTTGACATTTTCGGCCTCAAGGGCCGTGATGGTTACAGACATTGTGATACCTCCCCTTGGATCTGTCCCAGTGTGTGAATGAGCTGATTGGCGGCGGCTTCCCGCTGCTCCGGCGGCAGCTTGCACAGCGCCGGTTTGGCGATCTGCCAGGTGTTCGTGAAGGAACGGCCCGCCAGCAGGACGCTGTCGTAGGCACTGCGGGCGTCCTGCTCCTGCTGGGCCTTGTATTCGGCGGTCATGCCGGCAGCAATCTCGTAAGCCTTTTCGCCCGCTCGGCGGTCCACTTCCTCTTCGTCTACCACGGCTTCAATGGGCTTTACGCGCAAGGCTTCATTTTCGGCCTTGTACTTGTCAGCCCGAAGCTTGGCCGCTTCGGCTATCTGCCGGGAACCTTCCAGCCGGTTCTCGGCGTCCTTGGCACGGGCCTCGGCCTTGTCTGCCCGGGCTTTTTCCTTGTCGGCTTTCAGGCCCAGCCGGTTGCAATCTTTGGCGGTGCTCAGCTGATCAGAACGGGCCTTGTCACGCTCAGCTTCAGCCTTTTCGGCACGGTCCTTCTCGGCCTTGAATTGGGCCATAAGGTCCTGATACTCTTTATAAGTAGTGATGTCGCCGGAGAAAACGGCCTGCTTGACCACCTCCGGGGTACTGGGCTTGGCCGCGGCATACAGCAGCTTCATGGGCTGCACGTCCAGAATGGACTTTCCTTCCAGCTGGATATTGCCGCACTGTGCGGCAATATTTACAAAACGGTCGCCAGTGTCCCGACTGATGCCGACTGTCGCGCACCACTTACCCCATGTGCCGTTTTTGTTGTTGGCGCACAGGTCATGAGCGTGCTTGGCCGCCATAATGCGGGCGGTGGTACCAACAATGAAAGTCTGGGCGTCCTGCAGCAGCAGGGCGTTGGTATGGTCGTCAGCACCAAAGTCAAATGTGGGGGCAGTGAGAGTGTTCTCCTGCATCGGTTTCAGCTCTGCGCTCATACCCGCACCTCCGTGTCTTTCAGGCGGTCCAGCATTTCGGCCTGCAGGGCCTTGCTCAGGGGCTGCAGGGTGTTGTTCTTCCAGCCGTAGCACAGGATGGGACCGTAGAGGTGCTGGCCGCGGTAAATGCGGTTCAGGTCCCTGCCCACAAGGCCGTACACCAGCACGGCCGGGGTGCGGGGCAGGACCTTCTGCTCACAGGGGCACTGCAGACGGGCCTCGATGCCCTGCAGGGTGTCCGGCAGAGTGGTGAGCACCGGGGCCTTGCCCGGTTCAACTAAAATCCCTTTCATTGCGGTTCCTCCGTTGTGTAACCATGTTTGACACAGAGCTTTTCCAGCTCACTGTAGTGCAGATCGTGGGCAAACTCCACTGCGTGCTGGCGGTCGCTGGAATATGCATCCGACAGGACGGTGAGGATCTCCAGCGCGGCCAGTGCACGGCCGAGAGCGCTGACGGCCCGATCGAGCGTGCTGCTCCGGAAATCCCTCTGCAGGATCGGGTCTTTAAAAAGGTACCGGTCGGGGCGGAGGACGCTGCTGGCAAAGCCATGCATGATGCGTTCCGCTGCATCGCTGAGCGCAGAAGCTGTGCGGTTCAGCTCGGCCAGCTGATCATAGATCAGCGCGGACTGCCATTCGGGCACATTTTTGATGTACGCCAGCAGTGATTTTTGGTTTTCTGTCAGCATTTTCTTGTAAAAACCTCCAAAGTGTGTTATCTTCAGGGGTGATGGGGCTTGTGAATTCCATCACCCTTTGGGCCTGTCCGTGCTGCGAACACGGGCGGGCCTTTTTTGCGCTGCAGGAAACTCACCCCACCTTCTTCCTGCCCTTGACAGTGTTCGTGGGCTGCTGGTGGACCTTCCGGCTGGCACGCTCCTCGGCATCCTGCACGGCAAAGCCGATGCGCATCATGGCAAGGCTGGCCAGAATGAGCACCATGGCGGTCACGAACTCGCCGTCCGTGATGGGCTGGCCCACAACATCGCCGCCCGCGATGCCCAGAGCGTACAGCAGGCCAACACAGAACGTACCTGCAGCCAGCACCTGCCAGACTGTGGATTTGATTTTCATGCGGATTCTCCTTTCTCAACGGCGGGGAAGAAATACTCTCCGATTTTCTCCTGCGGGATGTGCAGCACCCGGCAAAGTGCGGTGATCTCCTTCCAGCGCCATGTGCCTGCGCTTTCCGGAGCACCCAGGCGATCACTCATCGTACTGATGGGGATGTGGGCCATTGCACACAGTTCTTCACGCTCAAGTCCCTGATCTTCGTACAGGCGGCGGAGCTTCAGATAAGATTTTTTCATACGTCCACCTCCTCACTGCCCCGGGCCTCGATGATTGCGGTAAGCGCTGCATTGAATTCACTTTCTGACTTCTTGGGTGTGTAGTGTCCATTCAGAACCTGGGAAACATATTTAGGGTTCTTCCCCATCTGTGCAGCAAGTTCCTTGCCCGTGACGCCGGCGTTGTGCATTTTCCCAACAAGCTCACCAGTCCATTGTGCAGGCATACAATTCTAACCTCCTTCAATGCGAAAACTTGACTTTGGTTAGAATTTGCGGTAAGATGATGGTGCTAACAATTATCCAGCGCAAATTCTAGCCTGAGCCATTCAGTTGATTCCGGGCTTTATTTGCTAACCATATTCAACTGTGACACTATGATATCTGAATTTGGTTAGAAAGTCAACAGAAAAATCTGAATTTGGTTAGTTTTGGCGCTCTGCACAAAAAGGGGCGTTGAAAATTGTGTTTTATGACCTTTACTATGAGCTATGCAAGAAAAAAGGTGTAAGCTGCAGCAAAGCGGCTCGCGAGATTGGCCTGAGCAATTCAACCGTAACAAAGTGGAAGAACACTGGTGCCAAGCCGTCCGGTGATACCATTGTCAAAGTAGCGGCGTACTTTGGTGTATCTGTAAATGATTTGATCGGCGAACAAAAAGACCCCGCTGCACGAGGCAACGGGGTCACGGATGATGATATCAAGTTTGCACTCTTTGGTGGTGGGCCGGTCACGGACGCCCAGTATGAAGAGGTCAAGCAGTTTGTCCGGTTCATAAAGGAGCGGGATGCAAATGGGAACAAGGGCTGACTTTTACAAAGTTGCGGCCGAGAACAATGTGGAGATTTTGCGCCGCCCCTTGCCATTTACAGGCAGTATGTCCACGGAGGTGTGCGGGCGGTGCTTTATAGGGCTGGATAACTCACACTCCTATACATATGCGGAAGAACAGGCCCGCATTGGCCATGAGCTGGGGCATTGCTTGTATGGCGGGTTTTATTCCATGAAAACGCCCTTTGACATTGTGGAACGGCATGAGGTACGAGCAGATCACTGGTATATTCGCCATGCCATTCCCAAACGACAGTTGTTTGAAATGTTAAAGCAGGGGCGCGATGCCTTTGAAATTGCGGAGATGCTGGACACCGCAGAGGAATATGTTCGGCGGGCTTACTACTATTACAAGGATAACGAATGCGTAAACGAGGAGGAATTGTAAAATGCCCAAATGTACCCGGTGCGGCCGGAAAGGCTTTTTTCTAAAGCTGACCAATGGTCTGTGTGCGAACTGTGCATCTACTGTCCGTATGGAGCAGGAGCAGGCAGAATTGCAGGACAAGCTGGATAAGCTGAATGCGCAGCTGTCTGACCAGCAGGCTTTGTTTGACAAAATCTCCGCAGAAGCCAAAGAAGCTGGAATTGCAAAGGCAAAAGCGGAAAACGCCGACCTTTCTACGCAGAATCTGCGCCTTCAAGAACAGAATTTGCTGCAGGCAGGAAAGCTGAATCAAGCGAAGGAAGATGAAGCAAAGGCTCTGAAAAGCACTGACAATGCTTTACAGAAGGTGCGCCGCAGCAAGGAACTTATCAAGGCCATTCAGCATGCTAGTGAAGTCTTTGGCACTGAGGACGAATTGCCGTCTGTGAATGATCTGCTGGAGGATGCGGACGCCTTGATGCAGCCTACCGTGACCCTCACGCTCCAGTGTCTGGACATGAAGGAACTGCGGAAGCGGTATAGAGAAAATGAAAAGAACATTCAGGCGACCTTTGAAAAATACAAAGACCGTTATACAACAAAGGCCAACATCACGATTTACCGGCTGATGGTTATTGCACTGTCGGCAGAATTGCAGAATGTGCTGAACAATATCAGCTTTGGCAAATTGGATGATGCCCTGAACGACATCAAAATGATTACCAACAAATATTATGTGATCGCGGCGGATGGTAATCAGAGCATCGCACCCACGGTCAAAAAATTTATTGGTGAGCTGGATTATTATTTTCAGGAAGCCGTTAAGATCGAGTATGAATATTACGTTCAGAAAGAGCGCGCCCGTGAGGAGCAGCGTGCTATCCGTGAGCAGATGCGGCAGGAAGCCGAAGAACGCCGCGAGTTGGAGCGCCAGCGCAAGCAGATCGAGAAGGAAGAAAGCAAGTATCACGACCAGATCAGCCAGCTGACTGAGCAGATGCAGTCTGCGGATGATGAAAAGACGAAGCTTTTGCAGGCACGCATTGAGGAACTGCAACGCCAATTGGGTGCAGTCGCCGAACAGCGTGATAAGATCGTCCAGTTGCAAAATGGCAAGGCTGGCAATGTGTACGTTATCAGCAATATTGGTTCGTTTGGTGAGAATGTGTTCAAGATCGGCATGACCCGCCGTCTGGAACCCATGGACCGTGTGAACGAGTTGGGCAGCGCAAGCGTGCCATTCCCGTTTGACGTTCACTCGATGATCTTTTCGAATAATGCAGTCAGTCTGGAAACCAAGCTGCACCATATCCTGAACGATCAGCGCGTGAACAAGGTCAATCTGCGCAAGGAGTTCTTCCGTGTCTCGCCGGATGATCTTGAAAAGTTGGTAAGCGAAATCGCGCCGACGGCAGAGTTTAAGCGTACTATTCTGGCAGAGCAGTACCGCCAGAGCCTTTCTATCACGCATGTGTCGGAAAACCCGGATGCGGCGGATGATGAAGAGGAAGAAGTATCCGAATAAAAAAAGAAAACCTCCTCCGGTGTTACCAGCGCCGAAGGAGGTTCCCGAACTGCTTACCCGAAGGGTGATACAGTTCTGTACAGAATTGAAGCCTCTGTATAGACTATGATACCACCTCCGGGCAGGCTTGTCAAAGTGTACCCTTTTGGAGGTGTATTTTTATGGGACAAAGAACGAACACAGCCGTCTGGCTGGAAAAGCAGGGCCGCTGGCAGATCAAGGTTCAGAAGAACGGCGTGCGCAAGACCTTCACCAGCGCGAAGCCGGGCCGCACCGGCCAGCGGGAAGCGAACCGCAAGGCAGACGCCTGGCTGGATGAAGGCATCACCAGCACCACGAAACGCTGCTCTGACGTGTGGGCGGAGTTTATGATCTCGGTCAAGGCCGCAGCAGGCAGCAGCTACATAGACCAGGTGGAGAAGTTTGGCCGCAACTACATCCTGCCGGTGATAGGGGCCAGGCGCATCGGTGATCTGAGCACCGGTATGTTGCAGGATGTGCTGAACCGATCCTATAAAGAGGGCTGTCTGAACCCGGCCAGCAGGCGCAGGAGCAAGGGAAACCTGTCCCGCAAGACGCTGCAGGGCATCCGGGGCGTGGAGGTATCCTTTGTTAAGTGGTGCCGCCAGCATAAATACACCACGCTGCGGCCAGAGGACGAGGGCTTGGCAGTGCCAAAAGGTGCCCGGAACAAGGGCAAAAAGATCCTGCAGCCGACTGCGCTGCGGGTGCTGCTCTCCACAGACACCCGTGTTGTGCGTGGAAAAGTGGTGCCGGACGAGAATGTCCATGCTTACCGCGTGGTCGTCATGACCGGACTGCGCCCTGGGGAACTGCTGGGTTTGCGTGTGGGAGACGTAGAGGGCAACCGGTTGCACCTTGCCCGAGCCATCAACCGCTTGAACGAGGAGACTACTGGCAAGAACGAAAATGCAATCCGCACTGTGGTGCTGCACCCTTTAGCGGCTGCCGAGATCCACGCCCAGCTGCAGCAGCGCACCTGCGAAGAGGAGCGCCCGCTGCGGGACGATGACCCCATCTTCCTGCTGAAGAATCAGCAGAGCCTGTACAATTACTGGCGGGCCTATCAGCATTGCAACGGCATAGACCCACCCATCAGCCTGTATGAACTGCGACATACTTTTGTAAGCATGGTCGAGGACGCCGTGTCACCGGCCCAGCTGCGCCGTATGGTGGGCCATAGCCGCAGCATGGACACTTACGGCTGGTACAGCCATGCCGTGGATGGCCGCGCGGATGCTGCTGCGCTGGCCATTTCCGATGCTCTGGCGAAGTACGCGCCCGGCAGCGAAAAATAACCCACTTTGCAACCCACTTTTTTACCTAGAAGCTCGTATGCCTTTCGGGAACATCCATAAAAGTGCGTAAAAATCCGCATAAATCCACAAGAAAGTCAATCGAAAACGAAGGCTCGTTATAGTTGGACTTGTTCGAATCCACCCGCGCCCACCAAACAAGAAAAATCCGAACCTGTTTCCGATTGGAGAAGGGTTCGGATTTTTCGTTTTCTTCGGGTACAACAACGAAGGCTCCCGTGGACGGCGCAAAACTCCGATACCTTGTCATAGACCGTAAGCCAATAACAAGAATTGGAGGATACGATTATGAAGTATGATGAAAGAGCCTGCAAGTTTAACATGGATACTGGCTGTGTGGAACTGCTGCTCCGGGATGGCAGAAAGATTTCCATTGACTGCACTGGAGTTGAGTATGCGCTGGATGTTACCATGGTGCAGCAGACAGAACTGGACTACCTTATCTACAATGACCCACTAAGTTATGCCGATTTGATTCTGAACGGTGACCCGGAGGAATATTTGAAGAATGTGGCCGGGAGCCATGGGTTAGAAGATTAAGGGCAAAAAAATAAGAGGTGTGCCCAACTGGACACACCTCGGCAAGATACATCTATATAAGGCAGGGCGTTTCCTTTACCGGGAGCGTCCTGCTGTTTTTATGCGGCAACAGGCAAGGCTTGTAGAGCTTCCTGCTCCTTCAGCCATTCCTCGTATTCACGCTGGCCTTCCTCGCTGTTGAAAAACTCAACCATGGAGGGATAAAAGCAACGTGCAAGGGTCTTGATCGCTTCATCCGGGTAGCCGGATTTGTTTGACTTCTTCTTTTTGTTCAAATAGTATCCTCCGAAAATCAAAGTTCCATATCTTGCCCACGTTTGCGGTTTCGCTGTGGCACATTCATGGTGCGCTCCTGCTTAGTGGCAAGAATCTTTTCCAGAAAGCCGCGCACCAGTTCCGGCGCACGGTGGAGCGCATCCAGATAAGGCTTCACATCGTACCACAGGTCGTGGTACTTGTTGCTCCAGCGAACAGCTTCCTTCTTGGTGGTGGAAAGTTCTTCTTTCAGGCGGCGGTTCTCCACGTCCATCATATAGCCGTGGTCGGCTTGCTTTTTCAGTTTGGAAAATTCTTCTTCGGTCAGCGAGTAGTTGCCGAGGAAGGTACGCTTGCCAATATAATCCAGATCGCGCGCATGAATAAGGGCTTCTTTCGTGAGCGTGGCCTTTTTCTGAACAGCGGCAAGCTCCTTTTCCTTTTTGGAGAGCATTCCTGTAACTCGTAAAAGTTGCGAATTGAAATAAAAAGAACCCCGCGGTTTGAACCGCCCCAGAAATAGTAGACATGCACAAAAAGAGCCCCGTGCAGGGTAAAT